>JAZOSL010000125.1:0-9991 GCA_045657085.1 Acutalibacteraceae bacterium
CGGATGGGCTGAAGGATTTTTTCGCCCTGACCGCTGATACCGCCACCAACGCAAACAACGTCAGGCTGGAGAGCATTGATGATGTTTGCAATACCGATTGATACATAGTAAAGATATTTGTCAACAACTGCTTTTGCAATAGCATCGCCCATATCGAGAGCATCGAAAATTGATTTACCGTCAACTTTGTTAAGGTCACCCTCGCAGGTTTTCCAAAGAAGACTGTCTCTGTTGCCTTCCATAGCTTCTACTGCCTGAGAAACAAGTGCTGTTGCAGAAGCATATTTTTCCCAACAACCCTTTCTGCCACAGTTGCAGGGGATACCGTCAACGTTAATAACCATATGACCCATTTCACCACCGCAGAAGTTGCTGCCACGATAAATTTTACCGTCAATGATAATACCGCTACCAACACCTGTTCCGAGCGTTATAGCAACAAAGTTTTTTACACCGTTACCGCAGCCTGCAACTGCTTCACCGAGAGCAGCTGCATTAGCATCATTTTCAAGGTATACGGGTTTGTTTAATCTTTCTTCAAGCATTTGCTTTGCAGGTACGTTGTGGAATTTTAAGTTGTTTGAAAATTCAATTGCACCGGTATCCTTGTTTACGGAGCCGGGTGTGCCTATACCAACAGAAACGATATCATCGTATGAAATGCCGGCATCTGCAACTGCCATATCAACAGCTTCTTTTATAGAATCGAAAATTTCTTCAGCAGGGCGAGGAGCACGTGTTTTAACTTTACCTCTGCCTACAATTTTATAGCTTTCATCAATAACACCGGTAGCAATATTAGTACCACCTAAGTCAACACCAATTCTATACATAATTTTTTTCTCCTTAATATTAATGAATTTAAATTTTTTTATATTATGACCACGAATCTATTTCTTTAGATTCTACATCAGGATCTGCCATGCCTAATTGTTGCATAAGCTCTTTTGCAGCATTGTATCCCATTTTCTTCTGACGGTGATTCATAGCAGCGATTTCGATAATAATAGCTAAGTTTCTACCGGGTTTAACAGGTACGGTTGTTGAAGGAACTTTTATACCCAAAATAGAAATGTATTCATCTTCAAGACCTAAACGGTCATAGGCTTTTTGGCTGTCCCACTGTTCAAGCTGGATAACCATATCAATTTTTTCGGTAAGCTTAACAGAACCTATACCGAATATGTTACGGGCATTTACGATGCCTATACCACGAAGCTCGATAAAGTGCCTAATATTATCAGGTGAAGAACCAATAAGAGTTTTAGATGAAACCTTTTTGATTTCAACTGCATCGTCAGCAATTAAACGGTGACCTCTTTTGATAAGCTCAACAGCAGTTTCGCTTTTACCAACACCACTGTCACCTAAGATAAGAATACCTTCACCATATACTTCTACCATAACACCATGACGTGTTATGCGTTCTGCAAGTTCAGTTCTTAAAAATGAAATTATAGTTGCCATAACTTCAGATGTTGCAGTAGGAGAACGTAAAAGAGGAACTTCGTGCTTCTTTGCATATTCAAGCATAAGAGGAGATGCATCTAAGCCGTGAGTTACAACAGCTGCAGGTGGTTTAAGACTGAAAAAGAAATCAAGCCTTTCACGAGCTAAAGATTCATCAATTTCCTGTAGATAGCTTGTTTCTGCAAGACCGATAAATTCAATTCTTTCTTTATCAAAATATTTGTCATAACCACTTGCAAATAAAAGACCGGGACGGTTAACCTCTTGTGAACGTACTACGAGTTCGTTTGCAGGTTTATCAGGAAGATATAAAACTTCAAAAGAATGGGCTTTGATTATTTTGTCAAGTTGAACAGAATACTTGCCGTTCAAACGGACCCCCTCCTTATATATTATTATTGTATACGGGTTTTATTATAGAACAAAATTTTATTTATGCCAATAGGTTTTTGAAAAAAATACATAAAAATATAAATTTTCTGCGAAAAGATAGGGGGAAAGGTGTTCTTTGTGGAGTGAAATTTAATTTTTAAAACTGTTGACTTTTCAAAAAGGGTGTGCTATAATGTCCTCACCTCTCAAAGAGGGTTCTTTTTTTGTGCCCTGATTTTGGCACGTAAAGAGCTTTTCGGCAAGCAAAAGGAATTCGCCCTTTGCACCGAACGAGAGGGAGGCTAATCAAAAAATGGAGGTGCCGTTATGAGAGTTAAAATCACACTTTCCTGCACAGAATGTAAACAGCGTAATTACAACACTATGAAGGAAAAGAAAAACAACCCCGACAGGTTGGAGATGAAAAAATACTGCAGATTCTGCAAGAAACACACTCTCCACAGAGAAACAAAATAAGGAGGTAGCATTATGGCAGACGAGAAAAAGAATGTCGCTAATGAGGTTGCCTCTGATGCTGCAAAATCCGAAAAGAAGGCTAAAGAAAAGAAGCCGGCTAAATTTTCACCTAAAAAAATAGGTAAAGCTATTGCAAAGTTCTTTAAAGATCTTAAAGGTGAAACAAAGAAAATCGTATGGCCGGGCCGCAAGATGGTTATCAAGAGCACAGGTGTTGTTCTTGCAGCTATTCTTGTAGTTGGTGCAGGTATCTGGGTTCTTGACTTTGCTCTTTCAGGTGCTATTACAGCTTTAGGTAATGCAGCTGAAAACACAACAGAGGTAACAGAAACTGTTTCAGAAAAAGATGAAAAAGAAACTGAAGCAGACCACAACCACGAAGACGAAGAAACTACTGAATCGACTACAGAAGCTTAATCCGATTCATTACTTAATTTCAGTATTTGAGGTGTATTATGGCTGTCGAATCAAGATGGTTTATTATCCACACTTATTCAGGTTATGAGAATAAGGTTGCGGAGAATATCGAAAAAATCGTTGAAAACCGTAAGATGCAAGACAAAATCTTTGGTGTGTGTATTCCTCTTGAAAAGGTTGTTGAAGTTAAAAACGATAAAACAGTCGAAGTAGAGAGAAAAATATTCCCCGGTTATGTTGTTGTAAAACTTGCAGTTGAATACAGCGATAAAGAGGGCGAAGAAAACGTTCTCAAAGTGCCCGATGAAATATGGCATGCTATTCGTTATACAAGTGGTGTTACAGGTTTCGTTGGTCCTGATGGCAAACCCGTTCCGCTTACAGCAGAAGAGGTTAAAAAGTTAGGCCTTGAAAAGAGTGATGCTGATGATAGCGATGTTACAAGAACTGTTACTGAAGTAGCTTACAGTGTTGGTGACCTTGTTACTATCACAGATGGTATCATGGAAGGCAACTCAGGTGTTGTTGAAAACATCGATACAGCTAACAACACAGTTCGTGTTATCGTTTCATTTATGGGTAAAGAAGCACCTGTTGAGCTCCCGCTCAATCAGGTAAAGAAAGCGATTGATTAATCGCAGTTAATTTGGTAATCAGAGGTATATCCTCTGTTATATGCGATACTTGAGTGTCGCGTGTGGGAGGAGTAAGGCGAGCTCTTATTCCGCCATACCACGAATTTTGGAGGTGCAAAAAATGGCTCAAAAGGTTGTAGGTTTTATTAAATTGCAAATTCCTGCCGGTAAAGCAACCCCGGCACCCCCTGTTGGTCCTGCTTTAGGTCAACATGGTGTAAACATCATGGCATTTACAAAGGAATTTAATGAGAGAACAAAAAATGATATGGGTCTCATCATTCCTGTTGTTATTACTGTTTATGCCGACCGTTCTTTCACATTTATTACAAAAACTCCACCTGCTGCTGTTCTTATTAAGAAGGCTTGTGGAATCGAAAGCGGTTCTGGTGTTCCGAATAAAACGAAGGTTGCAACAATTACCGGAGAGCAAGTTAGAAAAATCGCTGAACAGAAAATGCCCGACCTTAATGCTGCTGATATTGACTCTGCTATTTCTATGATTGCAGGTACAGCACGTAGCATGGGCGTTACTGTAGTTGATTGATGCTCCCGGGTGGGAGGTAAATCCGATTTAACCACTCTATTGGGAGGAATTTAAGTTATGAAACATGGTAAAAAATATGTTGAGAGTGCAAAACTCGTAGACAAAGCAAAGCTCTACGAAGTTGCAGAAGCTCTCGAGCTTGCAGCAAAAACTGCAAGTGCTAAATTCGACGAAACTGTTGAATTACACGTTCGCCTTGGTGTTGACTCTCGTCACGCTGACCAGCAGGTTAGAGGTGCGGTTGTTCTCCCCAACGGTACAGGTAAAAATGTTCGTGTAGCTGTTTTCGCTAAAGGCGATGCTGCTAAAGCTGCTGAAGCAGCAGGTGCAGATATCGTTGGTGATGCTGACCTTCTTGAAAAGGTTCAGGGCGGCTTTATGGATTTCGATGTATGTATTGCAACACCTGATATGATGGGCCTTGTTGGTCGTCTTGGTAAGGTGCTTGGTCCCAGAGGTCTTATGCCCTCTCCCAAGGCTGGTACAGTTACTCCTGATGCAGCAAAAGCTGTTGAAGAAGCAAAAGCTGGTAAAATTGAATACCGTCTTGACAAAACAAACATCATTCACTGCCCCATTGGTAAAGCATCATTCGGTGGTGAAAAGCTTACAGAAAATGCTATGGCTCTTCTTGATGCTATCATCAAAGCTAAGCCCGCAGCAACAAAGGGTACTTATATCCGTTCATGCGTAGTTGCTACTACAATGGGCCCCGGTATCCGTGTAAATGCTGCAAAACTTGTTGGTTCTTCAGCTAATACAGAAGACTAATAAAAAAATACTTGACATACCTTTTATGGTATGGTATATTACTTGTGCTGTTCTAAAGACAGCAGGTGCAAATTTGTTTAATGGTTCTAACCGCCTGCCGAGGAATGTGCGTATTTACTCTTTATATTTATGAGTTTTTATGCCCTTCTCGTGCTATGCGGGAAGGGCATTTTAAATTGGCAAAAAAATTTAACGGAGGTGAATTAGTTTGCCAAGTGTAAAAGTTTTAGAAGCAAAAAAAGCAGAAGTTGCTGCTATCGCTGAGAGACTTCAGAGTGCATGTGCAGGTGTTATCGTTGACTACAAAGGTATCAACGTTGCTGATGATACAGCTCTCCGTAAGGAACTTCGTGAAGCAGGTGTTGAGTATACTGTTTCTAAGAACACAATGATTGAGCTTGCTATCAAAGATACAAGTCTTGAAGGTCTTTCTTCTTGCCTTGAAGGTACAACAGCTCTTGCAACATCTAAAGATGATTATGTTGCAGCTGCAAGAATCCTTTGCAAGTTCGCTTCAACTCACAAAAACTTCACAGTAAAGAGTGGTTTCCTCGATGGTGAGGTAATCTCTGTTGAAAAGGTTGACAGCCTTGCAAAACTTCCCTCAAGAGAAGTATTGCTTGCTACTGTATGCAGCGTGTTCAATGCTCCTATCGCAGCATTCGCACGTGGAGTACAGGCTATCGTAGACAAACAAAATGGTGGCGACACCGCGGAAGCAGCAGCCGAATAATTGTTGCGTAATTAATATTAAAAGCCAAAATGGCGAAATAATTGGAGGAAAATAAAATGGCATCTGAAAAGATTACTGCTATTGTTGAAGAATTAAAAACACTTACAGTTCTTGAGCTTTCTGTGCTTGTTAAGGCTGTAGAAGATGAATTTGGTGTATCTGCTGCAGCAGCTGTTGCAGTAGCAGCTCCCGTTGAAGCAGCAGCTGCTGCTGAAGAAAAAACAGAATTTGACGTTGTACTTGCTGAAGTTGGTGCAAACAAAATTGCTGTTATTAAAGTTGTTCGTGAACTTACAGGTCTTGGCCTTGCTGAAGCAAAAGCTAAAGTTGACAGCGCTCCTGCTACACTTAAAGAAGGTATTTCTAAAGACGATGCAGAAGCTGCAAAAGCAAAGCTTGAAGAAGCTGGCGCAAAAGTTGAAATCAAATAATTTGGTTTTAAGTACTTACTCTCTGACTGTAATTACAGTCAGAGAGTTTTTCTTTTTGTATTATTTTTGTGATAACAGTGTTTTGTTTTAGATGTCCGGTTATCGTTATGCTGTGTTTTTAACTGAAATATATTGGGAAGGAAAGCATCTGAACTATATTTCTATAGGTAGTGAATAAAAAACAGAATGACAAAAGTTTCGGTTTATTCCCGTTAGGTAGCCGAAAAACTGTCGTTATAATATACAAATGGTTAATAACAAAGTTGTGCAAAAGGTCGAAGTTTTACAAAAACATAAAAATGTGTTTACAAACATACTTTTATGTGTTATTATGTGGGTGTAACAAGGGTACGGAACATTCCCGTTAGGGTCTGAACGTAACTTGGCTACATAATAAATGTATTACGGTGAGGGTGAAAGACACTTACCTGTAATATTAAAAAATTTTTAAAGGAGTTGTTCGTAAATGTTTAAATTTATGAAGAGCAAAAAGGGTTTCACCCTCGTTGAATTAATGATCGTTGTTGTTATCATGGCTATCCTTGTTGCAGTTGCAGTTCCGATTTTCTCAGCTGTTACTAAGAACGCAAGAATCAAAACTTGTGCAGCTAACCGTCGTGAAATCGTTTCACAGGTTAACGGTCTTCTTATGGGTAACATTGATGGTAAACAGCATACAGCTGCCGGTTCATTCTCTATCACATCTACAGGTGATAAAGGTACTCTTGGTACAATCACAAGTGATGACACAGCTTACTCACAGTACATTGGTACTCTTTTCCAGGCTATTCCTTACTGCCCAGCAGGTGGTACTTACAACGTAACAATCACTGCAGCTACTCCCGCAGATGATCAGGAAACAACAGCTACAGTTTCTGTTGAATGTACTGGTGGTACAGACGTTGAAGGTTCTAATTCACTCCACGTTTAATACCTGATTAAACACTAAAATATAAAAGTTAATTAAATAATTTTTAACTCCCGGAGAAATCCGGGAGTTTTTTCGTTTTTTTTACTAAAAAATCAAAGTATTTATCAAAGAATATTGGCATAAAGCAGTACGAAAAAAATGATGAAAGTATTTACAAACGAGTATAATTGTGGTATTATCTGTATTGGTAAGTTACGGAAAATTCCCGTAATACAATTTGTGTTTTGTTTAGTTTTAGTGAATTAATATTTTAATTTTTTTGGAGTGTTTTGCCATGTTTGAATTTTTGAAAAGCAAAAAAGGTTTCACGCTTGTTGAATTGATGATAGTTGTTGTAATTATGGCCATCCTTGTTGCAGTTGCTGTTCCGGTTTTTTCAGCTGTTACAAAAAATGCAAGGATCAAAACTTGTGCAGCTAACCGACGCGAAATCGTTTCACAGGTTAACGGTCTTCTTATGGGTAATATTGACGGTATTCAGCATAAGGCTGCAGGTGGTTTTATAATTGAATCTGATGGTGAGACGGGTGTTATAAAAAACGTTACAGGTTCTGATGATATGTATAGCGAAACAATTTTCGCAGCACTTTTTCAGGCTGTTCCATATTGTCCTGGAGGTAGTGAAAATGCTATAGTTACGTATGAAGTAACAATTTCAGCTCCTTTAACAGCAGGTGTTAATGAAACAACTTCTACAGTTACTGTGGAATGCGACAAGCATCCTGATGACGGTACAGAGCTTTAATACTTTACAGACTTTGAAATGATATGACTCCCGAAGCTTTTCGGGAGTTTTATTTTTATTAATTTATTTTTTAGGTTGTTGCTTTTAGAAGATGATTGTGATAATATATTATTGAGATTTTGTGAGGTGAAATATATGCTGTACAAATATTTTCTTTCGAAAAAAGGCTTCACTATGATGGAAATTTTAATATGTGTTTTAGTATTAGGTATTTTAGTTGGTGTAGCTGTACCGATTTTTTCGAATGTCATAACAATAAGAAGAAGACAGGATTGTAAAAATCAAAGAACGGTTATTGAAGGTTTAGTAAGTGAGGCTATGACCGGTATGATGGATAACGGTAAAAAACAGCCTAAGATTTATTTTGATAAGGTTCAAAATGATCATAAGACAACTTACCCTACAACCGAAGGTGATGGCGACAACGCATATGAAGGTAAAGAATGCTTCATTCTTGCACCTACAGGTAATGGTAAAGTTGCGTTTACTTTAGGTGATTTAAGAGGTGGATATCGTCCATTACAATATGATGACTATAGCGAAGGGTTTGACTATGGTTACTTCCTTAAAAAAGAAAAACTTAAAAATGTTATGTTCTATACATATTGTGTAAACCATGAACCACCGATTTGTCCTTTCTCTGAGGACGGTGACCCTAAGTATTATTATATTTTTGAAGATGGAACGGTTCTTTGTGAACATGAGTATTGTCACGATGAAGTTTGAAGGGGATTAAATGAAACTTAGTGAAAATTATATTTTAAAAAACATTGCCGGTACAGCAGTTGTTGTTCCTGTTGGCGATGCTGTTAAAGATATTAAGGGGATGATCACCCTTAATGGCCCTGCAGAAATTATCTGGAAGGGGTTACAGGAGAACAAAAGCATTGATGATATAGCAAATGAAATTAAATCAGAATATGATGCTGACGAAGATGTTATAAGAGCTGATATTGATGCTTTCCTTTTAAAATTAAAGGCTTATAAAATACTTGTTGATTAATTACAGGAGTTTGTTTTGAAACTTAGAGTTGCAGATTTAATTGTAGATGTTAACATTTTAGGCGATATGCTTCTTTCTCGTGTGCAGCCGTACCTTTACACTGGTGATAAAAATGCGGATATTGTTATCGAAATACCTAAAAGGTATTACGAGAATAAGCACAAAGAATTTCCACATTTGTCTTTTGACGAGTGCGAATATCTTTGGAGTGGTTCAGCTTTTTATGAAAATCTTGTAGATTTCGACGGTCTTTTACTTCACTCATCTTGTGTAGAGTACGAGGGTAAGGCGTATTTGTTTTCTGCAAAATCAGGTACCGGTAAATCTACACACACTCATTTGTGGCTTGAATATCTTCCGGGTGCGAGAATAATAAATGATGATAAACCTGCAATAAGATGTATTGATGGTGTTTATTATGCGTATGGTACACCATGGAGTGGGAAAACGGATGAAAGTGTTAATATAGGTGTTCCTATAGCAGGAATAGCGTTTCTTGAACGTGGCGAAAATAGTATAAAGAGAATCCCCGGTATATTGGCTTTGAAGCTTTTTATGGAACAAACAGTTAGATCTGTTAAAAAAGATACTATGGAAAAAACTTTGGATTTGCTCGGGGATATATTAACCAATATACCAATTTACCGTTTGAGTTGTGATATGACTGAAGAAGCAGTTTATACTTCACTTAACGGAATGAAAATTGATTAACGTTGTTTGAGGAGAGTTTTGATGTCTGAACAGAAGAAAAATAAAAAAAGCAAAAAAATTGCATTGGCAATTCTTTGCTTTATTCTTGTTGCATGTATTGTTTTATTTGCAGTTGGTTTTAATTATTGGAAGAATTTACAAGAAGCTCCCCCTGCAGTAGAGGATACGCTTGTATACGATTTCGATGATGAAACAATACCTGAAAAGCTTGAAGATGCAAAAGAATTTGAATTGATGTATGAAGGCAATTTCAGTGATTTGAAAACTTCTATAAAAGAGTGGGCAACAAATGACGGTGAGATTATGTATGACGATAATGTCATAAACGTTCTTTGCCTTGGTGTTGATACAAGAAATAAAAACACTATATCAGGTCTTACCGACTCAATGATAATTCTTTCTGTGAATAAAGAGCTTGGTAAAATTACTATGACATCTATTATGAGAGATAGTTATGCTTACCTTGAATCACCTAATGGTGTAGGCAGCTTTAATAAAATAAACTCAGCATTCCCGTTTTATGGCGTGGATAACTTGATTAATACTATTGAAACTCATTTCAAAATAAAGATTGATGGTTATGCTACAATAAACTTCGCTTTGTTTAAGGCTGCTATAGACAAATTAGGTGGTGTACCGGTAAATGTCCAGCAATATGAAGCGGATTATATCAACAAGGCTTACGGATTTGATGTGAAAGCCGGAACTGTTACTTTGAATGGTGATGAAGCTCTTGCATATTGTCGTA
>JAZOSL010000126.1:0-24178 GCA_045657085.1 Acutalibacteraceae bacterium
AAGAAGCAGGTTGTGAAATTGTGCGTATGGCTGTTCCTGATATGGAAGCTGTTAAGGTGCTTGGCAAACTTAAAGAGCATAGCAATATTCCTCTTGTTGCTGATATTCATTTTGATTATAAACTTGCTCTTGAATCTCTCAACGCAGGGGTTGATAAAATCCGAATTAACCCCGGTAATATTGGTTCCGCAGAGAAGGTTTTTGCAGTTGCAGATGCTTGTCAGCTTAAAAATGTACCCATAAGAATTGGTGTGAACTCCGGCTCTGTTGAAAAAGATTTGTTAGAAAAATTTGGTGGTGCAACACCTGAAGCAATGGTTGAAAGTGCTTTCAGACACGTTAAGATGCTTGAAGATTGTGGTTTTTACAATACCGTAATTTCTATTAAATCTTCAGACGTTGAAAATATGGTTAAGGCTTATTCGCTTGTTGCTGAAAGATGTGACTATCCGTTACATTTAGGTGTAACAGAAGCAGGTACAGAAAGAAGCTCACTGATTAAATCATCAATTGGCATCGGTTCTCTTTTGTTGAATGGTATAGGTGATACTATAAGAGTTTCTATAACAGATACACCTGTTAAAGAGATTTATGCTGCAAGAGATATTCTTAAAGCAATTAACGTGAGAGTTGAAACACCACAGATTGTTTCTTGTCCTACTTGTGGCAGAACTAAAATTGATTTGGTTTCGTTGGCAAATCAAGTTGAAAATGCAGTTAAAAATATTAAGAAACCCATTAAAATTGCTGTTATGGGTTGTGTAGTTAACGGCCCCGGTGAAGCTAAAGAAGCTGATATAGGTGTTGCCGGTGGCGATGGTTGTGGCGTTTTGTTTAAAAAAGGTGAAATATTAAGAAAGGTTAACGAAGATGAAATTGTCAATGCTTTGCTTGACGAGATAAATAAACTATGATGAATAATTTTTTAGAGATATTTGGTGAATACATATCAACTGAAAAGTACAGAGATATGCTAAAAAACACAATGTTCACCGATTTGATTGTTAATAGAGAAGAAATGCAATTAAAAGCACTTCTTCATGTAGATATATTTGATAATATTATGTGCCTTAAAGCAGTTGCCAATGAGGTGAAATCTGCTTTAAAATTCAAGGTTGTTGAGTTCGATTATGTTTTACCACCTGAAGCATTAACAGTTAGCTGTTTCCCTATGCTATTAAAGGTAGTAAGAGTTAACGTGCCTCAGACTAACGGCTTTTTAGATTCAATTGAAACAAATTTTAGTGGTAACGAATTTACTATAAACTTCTTGGAAAAGGGTAGAGATATCTGTAAAAATGCAGGTGCTGATAAATATCTTGAAGATTATATTCAAAACCATTTTAACCGTAAAATTTCAGTTATACTCGAAGGTAAGGATTGTGACGAAAACGAGTTTTTGCGTAAACAGCAAGAAATAGACCTTGCTAATATGTCAACTAAGCCTACAATGCCTCAGTACGAAAATTTTGATGGTGTTCCGCTTGATTTCAGTACTGTTAAACCGATTTTCGGTAACTTTAAACACGTTAAACCAAAAGCTATGTCCGAAGTTTCTTATGATGACGGACAAGTTACTGTCTGGGGTGACGTTTTTAAATACGAAGTACGTGAAACCAAAGACGGTAAACGTTATATTATTGATTTTAACATTACAGACAATACAGGCTCTTATGCTTGTAAGTTTTTCGATACAAAAGAACAGCTTGAGTATCTTAATGAACAGATAAAAGATGGTGTTACGGTTATCGTAAGGGGTGTGATTTCTTACGATGATTTTAAAAAGGATTTTGTAATCAAGCCTAATTGTGTTGCAACAATATCTAAGGTTGAACCCACAGACGAAGCAGAAGAAAAGCGTGTCGAACTCCATTTACATACAAATATGTCTGCTATGGATGCTATGAGCAGTGCAAAGTCTATAGTTAAAAGGGCAATGAAATGGGGTCATAAAGCCATTGCTATTACTGACCACGGTTGTGTTCAGGCTTTCCCTGAAGCTTGCAATACTGCACGTGGTAGTGATTTTAAAATTATCTATGGTTGTGAATGCTACCTTGTAAATGACTATAACGATGACGGTTCTAAAAAGACCTTAGAAGAAATCAAAGCTGATAGATATTATCATTGTATTCTTCTTGTTAAAAATAAGACGGGTCTTAAAAATCTTTACAAGCTTGTTTCTGCTTCTAATATTGATTATTTCCATAAAAAACCCCGTATGCCCAAAAGCCTTATAAATGAAAGACGTGAAGGTCTTATTATCGGTAGTGCCTGTGAAGCAGGCGAGCTTTATCGTGCAATTTTAGCAGGGGAAAGTAAAGAAAAATTAATTGAAATCGCTTCATTTTATGATTATCTTGAGATTCAGCCTACAGGCAATAATGAATTTATGATAACAAAGAACGAAGGCGAATATGAAAAAATTAATTCGTATGCTGACATTGAAAGCATAAATCGAATGATTATAAACCTTGGTGATGAATTAGGCAAAAAGACGGTTGCTACAGGTGACGTTCATTTCCTTAATAAAACAGATGCTAAATACAGAGCAATTCTTCAAGCAGGACAGGGCTTTACTGATGCAGATAATCAGGCTCCCCTGTATTTGAAAACAACCGAAGAGATGTTAGCTGATTTTGCATACCTTGGTGAAGAAACGGCAAAAGAAGTTGTTGTCACTAACACAAATATTATTGCGGATATGATTGAACCCGGTATCCTTCCTATACCTGACGGCACGTTCAACCCGATTATTCCCGGTGCTGAAGAAGATTTAACTAAATGCTGTTGGGATAGAGCAAAGGATTGGTACGGTGACCCTGTTCCACAGGTTGTTGCTGAAAGACTTGATAAAGAGCTTAAATCTATTATTGAAAACGGATTCGCAGGTCTTTATATGATTGCCCGTCTTCTTGTTAAGCATTCAGAAGAATGTGGATATTACGTTGGTTCCAGAGGTTCGGTTGGTTCATCCTTCGTTGCCATTATGGCAGGTATTTCTGAGGTTAACCCCTTACAGCCTCACTACCGTTGTCCTGATTGCCGTCACTCTGAATTTTTCCTTCATAACGAAGTTGGTTCAGGTTTCGATTTGCCACCTAAAAATTGCCCACATTGTGATACTGCAATGGTGCGTGACGGTCACGAAATACCATTTGAAACCTTCCTTGGCTTCTATGGTGATAAATCTCCTGATATCGACCTTAACTTTGCTGGTGAATATCAGAGCCAGTCCCACAGATATACTGAAGAGCTTTTCGGTAAAGCATACGTTTTCAAAGCAGGTACAATTTCAGGTGTTGCTGAAAAAACTGCTTACGGTTTTGTTAAAAAGTATATTGAAGAACGTGGCTTGACTATGACTAAAGCCGAAATCGACAGGTTAACTTTAGGTTGTACCGGTGTTAAAAGAACGACAGGTCAGCACCCGGGTGGTATGGTTGTTGTTCCTAATACCTACGAAGTTGAAGACTTTACTCCTGTTCAAAGACCTGCTGATGACGTTACAAAGGACATTATAACAACTCACTTTGACTTTAACTCAATGCACGACACGTTGTTAAAGCTTGATGAGCTCGGCCATGATGTTCCTACAATATATAAGCATCTTACAGACTTAACGGGAATTGATGTTCTTGATATTGATATCAGTGACAGAAAGCTTTATGAGCTTTGTACTTCACCTGAACCCTTGGGTGTTACGGAAGAAGAGCTTGGTTGGCCGACGGGTACGTTATCAATCCCCGAAATGGGTACTGATTTCACAAAAGGCATGCTTCTTGAAGCAAAGCCCCAAACCTTTGCTGACCTTATTCAGATTGCCGGACTTTCACACGGTACAGCCGTGTGGCTTGGTAATGCGCAGGATCTTATTAAAGAAGGTACCTGTACAATTTCTGAAGTTATCGGTACTCGAGATAGTATTATGGTTTATCTTCTTCATAAGGGTCTTGAACCTAAAGATGCGTTTAATATTATGGAAGACGTTCGTAAAAAGAACAAGCAGTTAAAGCCTGAACAAGAAAACCTTATGCGTGAACACGGTGTACCTGAATGGTATATTGATTCTTGTAAAAAGATTCAGTATATGTTCCCTAAGGCTCATGCTGCTGCATATATTATTGCATCTTTAAGACTTGCATGGTTCAAGGTTTATAAACCACTTGAATATTACTGTGCTTATTTAACAGTACGTGGTGATGACGTTGATGCAGAATCTATGTCAAAGGGTAAGGATGCAGTAAAAACACTTCTTACTATGATTCGTAATAAAGGTAAAGAAGCCTCTAATGCCGAAAAGGATAAAGAAACAATTATGATGATTGTTTATGAAGCTATGGTCAGGGGTATTGAGTTTTTACCTATTGATATTTACAAATCTACTGCTGATTCTTACGTACCTGAAGATGGCAAAATTCGTATGCCGTTTGCAGCCCTTGCAGGTGTTGGTGGTGCTGCTGCCGAGCAGCTTGCAAAAGCACGTGAAGATGGTGGTGCAGAATTTTCTTCTATTGAAGATTTTGAAATTCGTTCAGGTGCAGGTAAATCAACCGTTGCTTTATTGAAGGCTTGTGGTGCCTTTGGTGAT
The DNA here is from genome assembly GCA_045657085.1 of Acutalibacteraceae bacterium. Lineage (GTDB taxonomy): Bacteria > Bacillota > Clostridia > Oscillospirales > Acutalibacteraceae > DTU089. Next base: position 4,592 of record JAZOSL010000126.1, read on the forward strand.
TTACCTGATAGCGATCAGATTTCTTTATTTGAATTTTAATTTCAGGAGAGATTATTATGAAAAAAAGCAAAATTATAAAAACCGGATTAGGTGTTGCAGCCCTTGCAGGTGTTGGTGTCAGTATGGTAAGAGCTGCTACTACTTACAAAGCAGAGCCTGTTTCTGATAAAGGTACAGGTGCAGAAGAAAACGTTGATGTTGATAGATTTATAAAAAATCTTTCTGATGCAATTAAAATTCCTACAATTGCAAACAGAGATGAAAGTCTTGTTGATTGGGCACCTTTTGACGAATTTCATGCACTTCTTGAAAATGCATATCCACTTATGCATAAGACTTTAGAAAAACAAGTTATCTCAACACGCAGTCTTTTATATCATTGGAAGAGTGAGCATCCTGAAAAAGAACCGATAGCACTTCTTTCACATCAGGACGTTGTACCTGTTACACCAGGCACAGAAGATGACTGGAAATACCCTGCATTCAGTGGTGAGGTTGCTGAAGGCTTCCTTTGGGGTAGAGGCGCAATTGATATGAAAAACCACCTTATTGCAGTTTGTGAAGCTGTTGAAACACTTCTTGAAGAGGGTTATGTACCTGAAAGAGATGTATATCTTTGCTTTGGTCATAACGAAGAAGTTATGGCAGAAGGTGAAATCTGTGGTGCAGATTGTATGATGCGTTGGTTCAAAGAGCGTGGTATAAAGCTTGACAGTGTTCTTGACGAAGGTGGCGCAATTCTTGAAGCAAAGGTTGATAAGGTTATCGACGGTCATCTTGCAGGTGTAGGTATTGCTGAAAAAGGTCACGTGGATTTTGAGATTTCAGTAAATGCAAAGGGTGGACACTCATCACAGCCGCCAAAACATAGTGCATTAGGTGAGCTTTCAAAAATTGTTTGTAAATTAGAAAATAACCAATTCAAAGCAGAGCTTACACCACAGCTTTATTCATTATTCAATGAAATCGGTAAAAACACAACTTATCCTGTAAGATGTGTAATGTCAAACCTTCCTGTTCTTAAACCACTTATTACAAAGGTTTGTTCAGAAATTCCACCTGTTGCTTCAATGATGAGAACAACAACTGCTGTTACTATGGCTAGTGGTAGTCCTGCACCTAACGTTTTACCACAAATGGCAACAGTTAATGTTAACTTCCGTATTATGCCCGGTCAGACAATTGAAGACGTAGAAGCTCATATCAGAAAATACGCAGGTCCTAAGGCTGAAGTTAAAATGGTTAGTGGTAAAAATCCTTCAAAGATTTCTCCCACAGATTCAAGAGCATTTAATTCAATAAGAGAAATCTGTAAAGAAATGGACCCCAAAGCGATTGTTGCACCTTATCTTGTTATGGGTGGTACGGATGCCCGTCAGTATGAGGATGTTTGTGATAACATTTACCGTTATGCACCGTTCCTTATGGATACAGGACTTCTTCTTACTTGTCATGGTACAAATGAAAGAATACCTGTTTCTTCATTAAAAGATGGCGTTGTATTCTTCAAGAAATACATCAGAGCACTTACAAAGGATTAATTAAATATAAAAATAAGACAAGGCAGTAAAAACTGTCTTGTCTTTTCTTTTTATTTAAAAATCAAATGATTTAATATTTCTTTCGTATTCTGTAAAGAATTTTTCTAAAACCATTCTGTCGTTTTCGTTGCCCCTTAAGCACATTGATACGCTAAGCTCACCGTTTATGCTCAAAGCTGTCATAACGGCACAAGGCTTATTCTTTGCAGCACCTGCAACAAACGCAGAGAACGGTGGATTGTCGGCTAAAGAAAAAGCTTTAGTATCAATAGCACCAACATTGCTGACAGAAAGCACGGGGTTTTTATAAAAAAGCTTAACAATAGTTTCTGCCTGTAAATAAACCATTGATTTATATGCAAAGTTTAAAAGGGGAAGACCGTGTAAGCCCATAAACTTATCTTCTTTTACTTCCTTCATACGTTTTGAAACACGACGTAAAGTATCTTTAAGATTATCACCCTTTTGTTCAAGTGCACAATGTACAAACGAAACGTGGTTTGTGTAGCCTAAAGTAGAAGTATCTTTTATATGACGTCTTAAATCTGTAGCACAAGCGACACTGATTTTATCTTCAGCACCAATACCTGCAATTTTACCTAAGGCATCAATAAATGAAGCAAGCAATAAATCTGTGACAGTTGCACCGTTTTCTTTACAGTAAGAAATAGCCTTTGAAAAATATTCTTTCTCAATTCTTCTTGAAACAATAATAACGTTATCTTCTTTATTGTTATTTTCAAAGGGCATTCTGTTTTTATCACGTGGCGAAATGTTAGCTAATTGCTTTTTTGCCTTCTTTAAAGTAGCCTTATCCATATCCTTGTATACGTCAGTATACTTTCTTGAGCCTGTAGAGAAGCTTAACGGCGATTTCCCGTGTAATACATAATCGGAATAGGCTTTGCAAAAATCGCTCCAGAAAGCCTTGAAACCACCACCATCCATACACATATGGTTCCAGATAAAACAGATATAAGTTTTGTTTTCGTTATAGAACAAACCGATATTCATTTGAATATTGCTTTTTAGGGGGATTTCCCTGGAAAAGAATTTTTCTCTTGATTTATTGATATCATCTGTTTTTTCAACGAAAACAAATTCATTTACGTTGTAATCTGCAACCTTCCAATAAGGTGCAACAGGATTATTTATTACTCTTGAATGTAAAAAAGGAGCACTTTCAAGGCAGCAAACAGCAACATTTTTGAATTTTTCTTCGTCTACAACAAAGTCGTAATCTACTTCGAAACGTGCGAGTCTGTCCATATACTTTCTGCACATAAGATTAACTTTATCATACATCTCTGTGGGAAGTTTTTTCTTTAATATGTGTGGATTGTTTCTTTTAAATTCAATTAAGTCTTTAATAACCTTTTCGTCAGTAAGCCCCTTGCTTTTTAAAGCTATTGCTTCAGTTTCGTAACAATTGTTAGTCGCAATCATTATTTACCTCAAATCAATTCTTTTCAACGTGTGAAAAGAAGAAATCTCTCTTATCATCATTGTCAATTACCTTGATAGGCTTAACCTGATTAAGGTTTGCACCCCTTGAACGTAAAACCTCACGATAGTCGTCATATGTGCCTTTTCTAAGGAATAAAACTTCGGGGTGGCCTAAAGCACCACTTTTGATAAGTGGCTCAACAGAAACGTTACCCTTGCAAAGCATTTCTTCAAATAATTGACTATAAGTAGCTTTTTTCTCGTCGCTTATATCTTCGGCGAGTTCTAAGAATAATTTGTAATGACCTGGTGAAGTGCTTCTGTCAGCATAAATGCTATAACCGATATATAAATCACCGGTAGCTTCACTTAAATTGGCAACCATTTCATCAAAAGCTAAAGAACTAACCTTTTCACCACTGATATTTGCAATTTGATTAAGTCTGTAACAGAATGTAATTTTAGGGGACTGATTATAGTAGCCTGTAACCTTAACAACGTCTTCAATTCTGTATCTGTAAAAACCACTCATATTAGTAAGAATTATTTCATATTCTTTGCCAACTTCAAGGTCTTTGATTGTAAGAAGGTTGTCATAGCCTTCCTGATCTATAGGACGAAATTCATAAAAACCATTCTGGGGTAAAATAACATAATCATATGAGTTAAATTCAAGTGGCACAGCCATAAAAGCTTCAGTAGCTGTGTAACCGAGGTAATGCATCGGAATATCATCACCAATGTATCTTCTTAACTTTTTAGCATAGAAGCTCAAAGAGCCTGTACCCATACCGTACATCCAACCAACGTTTGGCCAGATACGTGGAATAATTGGGGATTCGTCAAAGCCTTTTTTAAATTCGTTTCTTAATTCTTCGGCTCTTTTGGGATTAGGTTTAAGCTTTTTGTTGTATTTTGTTCTGATTTCTTCGGGAACATTAACTTTATCGTTAATAATACCTTTTTCTATATCATCGCAAAGCATTTCCCAATTTTCTTCCATATAGAAAAACATAGATTCAAGAGTTGTGATGAAAATAGTACCAAGGTAGCTTATGTTTCTGTTTTGTAAAGCAAAACGCAGCTTCATATAGTGCATATCCATATCAACACCGGGCTCAGGGAAAAGAACTTCTTTTGGTGATGTTGTAAAGAATTGAACAATGGGTTTAACGTTTAAAAGGGGAATAGAAGAAAGACAGCTGATAGTTCCGCCTTTAACCTTTCTACAGCTTGTTTCGGCTGTTAAAAGTCCTTTTTGTGGGGGTAAAGGTCTGCCTTTTTTTGCGAACCATTTTACAGCACAGCCAACAGGAGCACTGAAGCTGAAGCACTGACAAACCCATTCAGCCCAATATGAAAGGGGAACGAGCTTCTGCTTACCTGTGCTACCTGAGCTTTCGGTAAAACGTCGAACGTACATATTTGTAATAAGGCCTTTTTCACCGTTTGCCATTCGCCAAACGTAATCGTCATAGTCGGCATAAACTGAAAGTGGCACTATTTTCTGATAGTCTTCAATAGATTTTACCTTGTCAAAGTTATGAAGCCTGCCGTATTCAGTTGTTTTATTTTTTCTCATAAGCCTTTTAATACAAGTTTCCTGCATTTTGTTGGCTCTTTTTGAATATATGTAGATTTTGATATGTTCACACATACCAACAAAGCCACCCCAGCCTGAAAGCATACCGTCTAACATAAAAACACCTCGTAATAACTTAAAATGAAATGAATACTATTATCTCATATAAAGATGAGAAAGGAATTTAAATAGCTTATTGTTGTGTGGATTGTATCTTACAGGGAAGTCATACCAGGTAACTTTACTGTGAATACTTTTTTCGTGTGAGAAAGCTTTAAAGCCTGCTTCACCGTGATAACTACCCATACCACTTTCACCAACGCCACCAAAACCGAAGCTGTTGATTGCGATTTGCATGATTGTGTCGTTTACACAACCACCACCGAATGAACAACGTTCAATTGTTTCGTTGATTCTTTTTTTATCTTCTGAGAAGATATATAAAGCAAGTGGTTTTGGTTTGTTTGCAAATATTTGGTATAATTCTTCGTAACTATCAAACGTAAGAACAGGTAAAATCGGTCCGAAAATTTCGTCCTTCATTATTTCATCATCCCAGGTAACGTTGTCCATTACTGTTGGTGCGATTTTTAATAAATCAGTAGATTTTTCTCCACCGAAAACAACCTTGCTTTCATCAATTAATCCACTTATTCTGTTAAAATGCTTTTCATTGACAATTTTACCGTATTCAGGATTATCAATAATATTCTCACCATATTGTTTTTTGATCTGATTGCAAAGTTCTTTCACAAACTCGTTTTTAACACTACTGTGACAGATGATATAATCGGGTGCAACACATGTCTGACCACAGTTAAGGAATTTACCGTATGTAATTCTTTTTGCTGCTAATTTGATTTTTGCAGTTGAGTCAATAATACAAGGGTTTTTGCCACCTAATTCCAGCACAACAGGAGTTATTGTATCTGCAGCTTTATGAAGTATCTCTTTACCGACAGTCTGACTACCTGTAAAGAAAATCATATCAAATCTTTGGTCTAAAAGCTCTTTGTTTTCTTCTCTGCCACCGGTAACAACTGCTATGTATTCTTCGGGGAAGCATTCAGTAATTATCTTTTTGATAACCTCACTTGTTGCAGGTGAGTATGCACTGGGTTTAACAACTATTGTGTTACCTGCTGCAATAGCATCTGAAATGGGTGTCATAGTGAGAAGAAAGGGATAGTTCCATGGGCTCATTATAAGTACGTTTCCGTAGGGTGAAGCTTTCTTGTAACCACTGCCGATACATTGTCCGATTGGTGTATAGATAGTGTGTTTTTTTGCATAAGAAAAGGTATGGCGAATCATATAATTGAGTTCCATAAGAACAAGACCTGTTTCGCAAACGAAACCGTCAAACTCGCATTTGCCCAAATCTTTATACAAAGCTTCATTGATTTCGTTCTCGTATTTTCTTATACACTGATAGAGTTTTAAAAGGTTTTTAATTCTGAATTTAACAGAAAGTGTAGCACCACTGTTAAAATACTCTTTTTGTTTTTTAACTATTGCTTCAATGCTCAAAATCATCACTCCGGATTCGTTGATTTAATAAATTGACCTATCCTTTAAATTATATTCTTTTTTTGTCTTTTTTTCAATAGTTATAACAGCCAAAAGCCCATCGTTTTTACAAACAATGGGCTGAAAATATTGTTAAGTTTATTTCATAAGTCCGTTTGCTACACACCAGTCGTAGAATGATTTGATTGAACGAAGACGTGCGCTTGAAAGATTATGACCACATCTTGTACGCCAATCAAAGTTCTTTACACCCTGGAGTCTGATAAGCTCTTTTGCACTTGCCATAAAGCCACTGTCAATGGCATTGTCAAGAAGAATGATTTCGTTATATCTTTGTTCTGCAAGAGCCATATCACCACTTACAAATGCTTCATGGAATCTCTGGAAGAAAGCACCACCACAAGATGTGGGTGTTGCCATAACACCACGAGCACCTGCAACGTAGGAATCAAAAAGGAATGGCATATTTGCTTGGATTATTGTTGAATCATTTTTATTATCAATTTTATCCTTGATGCCTTCAAAGGTACTTGTTGTATCCTTGATACCCCAGATAAGACCGTCTTTTGTAAGTTCACCGTAAGCTTTACCACTCATTAAATGAGGCTGGAAGCCGGGGAATTCATACATAAACACAGGAAGAGTTGTGCTTGAAGCTAATTCTCTGATATATTCAACGAGCTTATCGTCATCGTCGCCCATACCTTTTGTTGTAAGAACGATACCGTCAACACCTGTCTGCTCCATCTTTTTGATTTCTTCAAGGTTTTCTTCTTTGGTTGCTTCAAGGTTTGCAGTTGCAACAATAGTAGTGTTACCTTTGTGTTTTGCAGTAAGAGTTGCGAGCTTAAGTCTTTCATCAAGTGAAAGCTCTCTCATTTCTGAACTGCCACAAACTGCGAAAAGATGTTCAACACCTTGTGAAACCTGCCATTCGGTATATTCTTCGTATGTATCGTAATCAATGCTTAAATCCTGTTTGTAAGGAGTAAGCATGAGTGAATAAATACCGTCTTTAGTTTCTCTTGTAAGCTTTGCCATATAAAACGACTTCTTTCTGTAATAATTTTTTAACAAATCAATTTTTTATTATTATAGTGTTTAAGGGCTATGCAAAAGCATAACCCTTAAAATTTATTATATTACTGAACGTTTTTCTTAAGAGTTGCAAGTTCTTCTGCAAGTACAGGGGGAAGCTTGTCGCCGAATTTTCCATAAAATTCGTCAATGCCCTTTGCGTCTTCCTGCCAGAGAGCTTTATCAACTTCAAGGATGCTCTTAAGAGAATCAAGAGATACTTCACCCTCAAGACCTTCAATGTTGATGTCTTCTGCATAGGGGATGTAACCGATTTCTGTTTCTCTTGCATCAACTTTACCGTCACAACGGTCAATAATCCAATCAAGAACACGGAGGTTATCACCGAAACCGGGCCACATAAAGTTACCTTCGTCGTCCTTACGGAACCAGTTAACGTTGAAGATTTTGGGTGCTTTGTCTGCATCAAGAGTTGCACCGATATCGATCCAATGCTGCCAGTAATCAGCCATATTGTAACCACAGAAGGGAAGCATAGCCATAGGATCACGACGAACAACACCAACAGCACCTGCAGCAGCAGCTGTTGTTTCAGAAGCCATAATTGAACCTACGAATACACCGTGATTCCAGTCACGTGACTGATATACAAGGGGAGCGAGCTTAGCACGTCTACCACCGAATACGATAGCTGAAATCGGAACACCATTGGGGTTTTCAAATTCAGAGCTAAGGCAGGGGCAGTTAACAGCAGGAGCTGTGAAACGGCTGTTGGGATGTGCACCTTTTTCTTCACTTTCCTGACCGTTCCAGGGGTTGCCTTTCCATTCAACTGCATTTGCAGGAGGATTCTTGTCAAGACCTTCCCACCAAACTGTGTTTGTGTCAAGATTGTGTGCAACGTTTGTGAAAATAGTACCACTCTTGGTTGTTGCAAGAGCGTTGGGGTTAGATTTTTCGTTAGTACCGGGAGCAACACCAAAGAAACCGTTTTCGGGGTTGATAGCATAAAGTCTGCCATCAGGACCTTTACGGATCCAAGAAATATCGTCACCTACGCACCATACCTTGTAACCCTTTTCTTTGTATATTTCAGGGGGAATAAGCATAGCAAGGTTTGTTTTACCACAAGCTGAGGGGAAAGCAGCACAGATGTATTTAACTTCACCCTTTGGATTTTCAATACCAAGAATAAGCATATGTTCAGCCTGCCAGCCTTCTTTCCAACCCTGGTAAGAAGCAATACGGAGAGCGAAGCATTTTTTACCGAGAAGAACGTTTCCACCGTAACCGGAGTTAACAGAGATAATTGTGTTATCCTGTGGGAACTGACAGATATATCTCTTTTCTTCGTCGATTTCACAACGGCAGTGAAGACCACGAACCCAGTCATTGCTGTCGCCGAGAACCTCTAAAACATCTTTACCTACTCTTGTCATAATAACCATGTTAAGAACAACGTAGATAGAGTCAGTAAGCTCGATACCAACTTTAGCAAAAGGTGAACCAACGGGACCCATTGAATAGGGGATAACGTACATTGTTCTGCCTTTATAACTGTCGCGTGCAATATCGTAAAGCATTTCATATGCTTCTGAGGGCTCCATCCAGTTATTTGTGGGGCCTGCTTCTTCTTTTGTGGGGGCACAGATAAATGTTCTGCCTTCAACACGAGCAACGTCGTTTACAGCAGTTCTGTGAAGATAACAATCGGGAAGAAGTTCCTGATTAAGTTTGATGAGCTCGCCTGTTGAACAAGCAGTAGCTCTAAGTTCTTCGATCTGTTCTTTTGAACCGTCGATCCAAACGATTTTGTCGGGCTTAACGAGCTCAACTTTTTCGTCGATCCATGAAAGCACAGTCTTGTTAGAAGTTAATGCGGACATATAAAAACCTCCTGTAAAAATATCCAAAATTACCTATTATGTAATCAATAACATAATACACTAAAATCTTGGAAAATTCAACTAAAAATTAGAATTTTGTCAAAATATTAACATTTCAACAACTATTTAAAAATATACATATGTTTCTATGGTTATTATATCAAAAAACTCCCCGGATATTCGGGGAGTTTTGAAGGATTTTATTTAGTTTATGTATGTTGAAGCTTATTACTTAACGTACTTATCAACAAACTTCCATACGCCATCCCAATAAAGCTCAGGGTGTACAAGATGAGCTTCAGCATGTTCAGCATCAGGGATAGAGAGCTTTTCTTTTTCACAAGCAGCAGCATTGTAGTTTAAATCGAGCATTCTGTAGGGAACAAATAAATCTGCTTCACCGTGAATGAAAATTGTAGGTGTTTTTGATTTCTTTAACTGCTCAACACAAGACGCTTCTTTAAAGCCGAAGCCTGAAATAACTCTTGTAGCTATATCACCTAAATATAATGCAGGGAAAGCAGGTGTGTGGTAAGTCTGTTTCATTTCGTTTTTAAATTCATCCCAAACAGATGAATAGCCACAGTCAGCCACAGCACATTTAACGTTTGACGGGAGGTTTTCACCTGTAGTCATCATAACCGTTGCAGCACCCATTGAAACACCATGAAGAACAATCTGAATATTTTCACCGTAAAGACCGATTAAATACTGAATCCAATCTAAAATATCAAAACGGTCAAGCCAACCCATAGTTATTGAACGGTGTTCACTTATATCGTGACCCCTTAAAGCAGGAAGGAGAATGTTATAGCCTTTTTTGTGGTAATGAAGTGCATAACTGCCCATACCTTTTGGACTGCTTGTATAACCATGAATACAAACTAACCATTTATCTGAAGGTTCATCAGCTTTTACTGTTAATGCGTGAATTGCTTCATTTTTTCTGTTCTTAATAACAATGTGGTCATAGTCTTTTGTATCAACCCATGCATCGCCTTCAGCACCTAAAATGTTTTTAGGTAAGTTGGGATCAGGTGGGTTCTTTCTGTCTTCAAATTCGTGACCTTTATCGCTAAGAAATTTAGATGCTCTTGTGAGGATTAACTGGTTGACAGCAACACCGAAACCGGCTAAAACACCAGCTGTTCCAATTAAAGCTTTGGTAGATTTTTTCATAAATTTCACTGCCTTTCAATTTCGTTAGCTTTATTATATAACACTTTTACGTAAAAAGGAAGAAAAAATAGATATTTTTATTGTTTTATAATTTTTATTCTGTTATAATGAACGGGTATATTAAGTATTTTCTAGACAAACCATTAATTTTATTGTTGAATGGAGATTATTTCATGGGTAAAGACGTTTTATTCAAAACTTCTGCTTTTGGTGGATTTAAAAAAGACGAGGTTATGGATTTTGTTCAGCAGATTCTCGGCGAAAAGGGCGAGCTTGAACGTTTACTTGTTAACAATACAACAAGAAACAATCAGCTTACTGCAGAGGTGAATCAGCTTAAAGCTGAGCTTGAAGAGATTTCAAAGCTTCGTAATGAGATTGCTGAAAAAAATACTACAATCAACGATCTTACAGCTTCTCTTGAAGCGAGTGCGGCTACGGTCTTGATTCTTGAACAGCAGCTTGCAGATGCTCAGTCAAATCAGGCTTCTTCTGATGAAGTTGAAAAGCTTAAAGCTGAAAATGAAGTTTTGAAAATCGAATTAGATAAAAAACGTGAAATGGAACGTCAGGTTGGTGCTGCTATGCTTGACGCAAGAGTTCATTCCGAAGAGCTTATCGAAGATGCAAAAGAAAAAGCAAATAACGTTACAAGAGCAATTTATAATGCTATTGGTGAAACGGCAGTTAAAATTGACGACCTTTCAGCAGGTATAGGTGAAATTGCACGTAACTTTACTAAATCAGTTGAAGAAGTTGAGCTCAGAATTAAAGTTTTAACAGGCGATATGAGTAAAACAGCTCAGGCACTGATTGCTGATAGTATTTCATCATCAGAACACGTTGTTGAAGCTAAAGATGATGTTCCTGTTTATGATTTTAGTGTTACTTCTGATAATGATGTAACAGTTGTTGATGAGACTGATTTAAAATGAAGGAATATTATTTAAATACTGCTAATATAAATGAGTGGGCAGAGAATTTACGTGCAGGTGATAAGGTTTACCTTAACGGAGTAATTTATACAGCTCGTGATGCTGCTCACAAAAAAATTATTCAGCTTATTAACGAAAATAAAGAATTACCGTTTCCTATTGAAAATTCAGTTGTTTATTATGCAGGTCCCACACCGGCTAAAGATAATCTTGTTATCGGTAGCATAGGTCCTACTACATCTTCCAGAATGGACTGCTTTTCACCAACTCTTATTTCTTTAGGTCTAAAAGGTATGATTGGCAAGGGGAATCGCAGCCAACAGGTTGTTGATGCTATGACTGAATTTGGTGCAGTGTATTTTGCTGCAATAGGTGGTGCAGGTGCACTTTATTCCGAATGTATAAAAAAATGCGAGGTTATTGCATTCAGTGAGTTAGGCTGTGAATCTGTCAAACGACTTGAGATTGAAAATTTTCCCTTGTTAGTTGCTATAGATTCAAAGGGCGATTCTCTTTATAAATAAAATGTGAGGTGCCGTTGAAAAAATCATTTGATTATTTCAAGACGTTTAAAATCCTTACGGAAGATTTAAATAAAGCATACGTATGTTTGTTGAAAAATGAAGATTTTGAAAAATGTTATATTTCATTTTCAGCAAACAAAACAGAGCTTATAGATAACCTTAAAAATGATTTTATTACCCCGATTGAACGGGGTGATATTTTCTTATTGTCCGAAATTTTATCAAACGAGATGACTTCAATAATCAAAATTAAAGATTATTCGTCTTTTGTTAATTCTGATTTTTCCGGAATATTAAAATCTGTTGAAGGTCTTTTGTTTTCCCAGGAAAAGATTTTCAGTACCATAAGTAAATCAAAGCTGACTTATGATGTATTTAACGAAAGTGGTAGTTGCTTAGCTGTTACACAAAAGCTTAATAAAGAAATATCAAAATGTGTCAAGAAAACGTTGCTTTCTACGGATGTATCTACGCCACTTTTAAAGTACGTAATTTATTCGTTGTTTAATGATTTGGTTTGTCAATTAATAACAGTGTTTACACAAATTCAAAGGATAGTTTTAAATAACAGTTAGTGAAAAGTGAAGGGTGTTTTATGAATTTTTATGAATTAAGACGAAGTCTTATTGAAAAAGAATTTTCAAGAATGAATGATATGCAAAAACGTGCTGTTTTTAATGTGAACGGTGCTGTTTTGATTCTTGCAGGTGCAGGTAGTGGTAAAACTACCGTTCTCGTTAACAGAATTGCTTATCTTATTAAATACGGTAATGCTTACAATTCTGATTTTTCTTACAGAGTGCCTACAGAAAATGACTGTGTAGCTCTTGAAAATTATATCAATAACGGTGGCGAAATTCCCTTCGAGATTGAGCCACTTTTGAGTGTGGATTCTCCCGAACCCTGGCAGATTCTCGCAATTACCTTTACCAATAAAGCTGCAAATGAGCTTAAAAGCCGACTTGAAGCAATGCTTGGTGAAAAGGGTAATGACGTATGGGCAAGTACATTCCACTCATGTTGTGTTCGTATTTTACGTCGTGACTGTGACAGAATCGGTTATTCAAAGCATTTTACAATTTATGATACTGATGATTCCAGACGTGTTATGAAGGATGTTTTAAGGGTTTTAGATATTGACGAGAAAAGATTACCCGTAAAATACGTTTTATCTGAAATCAGTAAAGCTAAGGATTCTCTTATAACTCCCGAAGAATATAGTCAGAACCCCGGCTTTGACGTTAATAAAAGGCTTATCGGACAGGCTTATGAAAAGTATCAGGAAATGCTCAAAAAAGCAGATGCTATGGATTTTGATGATATTATTGTCAATTCAGTCAAGCTTTTAAAAGAAAACCCTGACGTGCTTCAGTACTATCAAAGACGTTTTCGTTACGTTATGGTGGATGAGTATCAGGATACTAACCATGCCCAGTATGTTTTGACTTCATTATTAGCAAGTGGTTATAAAAATATCTGTGTTGTTGGTGACGACGACCAGAGTATTTATAAATTCCGTGGTGCTACTATTGAAAATATTTTATCATTCGAAAATCAATATGAAGATACTGCAGTTATAAGGCTTGAACAAAATTACCGTTCAACTTCAATTATTCTTGATGCTGCTAATGCTGTGATTAAAAATAATAGGGGCAGAAAGGGTAAAACCTTATGGACAGAAAAAGACGGTGGCGATAAAATTACCGTTAAAACTCTTTCTGACGAACGTGACGAAGGCAGATATGTTGCTGATGAAATACTGGATTCAGTAGCAACAGGTAGAAAGCTTTCTGATTTTGCTATTCTTTACAGAACTAATGCACAGTCCAGCAGTATTGAACGAGCTTTAGTATATAACTCTGTACCATACAAGGTAATTGGTGGTCACAGATTCTACGAAAGAAAAGAAGTTAAGGATATTCTTGCTTATCTTTCCGTTATTGCTAACCCTTCGGATACCGTAAGGCTTAAAAGAATAATTAACGAGCCTAAAAGGGGTATTGGTGACACAACAATCAATAACGCCACGAGTATTGCTGACGGCTTGGGTTTAAGCCTTTTTGACGTTATTTCTCATGCATCAGATTACCCGATGCTTTCAAGAGCAGCTGATAAGCTTAATGATTTTACAAGGCTTATTTCAAGTCTTGAAGAATCACTTGAAGAGAATACTATTCAGGATTTTTATGAAGATTTGATAAATAAAACAGGTTATATGCTTTCACTCGATCTTGATAAAGAAACAGCCGAAGAAAGAAAAGCAAACGTTATGGAGCTTCTTGCGAACCTTGTTCGTTACCTTGAAGATAACGAAGGTGGTACATTGTCAGGCTTCCTTGAAGAAGTTGCGTTGATGACAGATATTGATAATTATAATGCAGATTCAGAGTCTGTTGTTATGATGACTTTACACTCAGCAAAAGGTCTTGAATTTCCTGTTGTATTTATTGTCGGTATGGAAGACGGTCTTTTCCCGGGAAATCAGGTTATGTATGATCCGTCAGAAATCGAAGAAGAACGACGTCTTTGTTACGTTGGTATTACACGTGCTAAAGAAAAGCTGTATATAACAAATGCAAGGCAGAGAATGTTGTTCGGTAACACAAGCATTACAAGACCATCTCGTTTCTTGAATGAGATACCCGACGAGTTGACTCTCAAAGATAAAAATGAAGCTCCCGTGAGCTTCTTTGGTGGATATTCCGGTAGTCGTTCAGGCTATGGTTCTTCAGGTGGCTATTCTTCAGGTAATTACGGTAATAAGACCTTTGGTTCACCACAAAATTCGAGTTATCAGAAATCTTCTTCAACATCTAAACCAACTGCGAGAGGTTTTGCAAACGGTGGTTTCAGTTCTTCAGCAACGAAAAATACGGCAAAGGCTGACACAGATGTTTTGCTTGATTTTAAGGTCGGAGATTCTGTAGAACATAAAGCGTTTGGTCGTGGTCTTGTAGTAAGTGCTAAGCCATTGGGTGGCGATATGCTGCTTGAGGTTGCTTTTGACAATTGCGGAACTAAAAAGATTATGGCAAAAGTTGCTAAAATGAAAAAACTATAATAAATTATAAACCCCGAAAGAGTGATAAAAAACTCTTTCGGGGTAGTTTATTAATATTCTGAGAATGGTGAAGCAATTCGGGATAACCTGAAATTAATTGCACTTCTTGACCTGTTGTATCTGTAAATACTGAAAACAAGGCCTATACCGATGTATAAACAAAGTGTACTGGAGCCACCTGCACTGAAGAATGGCAAGGTAATACCGATAACAGGTAATACCATAAGGCACATACCAACGTTAATTATAACCTGTGCCGCGATCATTGTAGCAACGCCATAACAGGCTATTTGAGCTGAAAAGTCACGTGCTTCTTTACCGGTCTGGAACATTTTAAGTACAATTGCAAGAAGCAGACCTAAAGCAATTAAACAACCTATAAAGCCTGTTTCTTCACCAATTGAAGTGAAAATCATATCGTTTTCACTTTCGGGAACAATACCTGCTTGTGTGTAGGCTCCTTTAAATAAGCCTTGACCAAAAAATCCACCTGAACCTAAAGCATTTAAGCCTTTCAGCTGTTGATAGCTTTCATCGGTAAATTCTTCGGGTCTGAACAGTGCTAAAAACCTTGTTCGCTGGTATTTACTGAAAACAAACATCCAGACAAGAGGGGCGGCAGCTAAAGCTAAAATTCCGCCACCTGCAAAATAGCCTATATGAAGTCCTGCAAAATAGAGCATTCCTATTGTCATAAATAAGAAAACAAGAGCTGAACCCATATCACCGGTTAAAACAACGAGTCCTATCGGTATAACTGCGTGTATACCTAACAGAATGATTGATTTAAAGTCATTGATTTTATCTTTTAATAACTCCAGATGCATTGAAAAGGTAATAATAAAACCTATTTTAACAAGCTCTGAAGATTGAAAATAAATCGTACCGAATTTTAACCAGGATTTTGCATCAGGTCGTGCATCGGGTGCAACACCTATAACAAGCGTCAACACCATTAAACCTATACAAAACAGGCCAATCAAAGGCCATAGCTTCATTATCAGTTCGTAGTCAATTGCTGATATTATCAGCGTTATAACAATACCGAGAACGGCAGCAAGAATCATAACCCTGGCATCACGGAACATTGTTTCACCTTCGGGTATTAACCATCTCGTAGTACTGTGTACCATAAGTATACCGAAAATTGAAGCAGCCGTAATTAAAGCCAGCAAAAATTTATCGGTTTCGTTTACAAATCTTCCGATTAAGGAAAAATATTTTCTCAAGGCATTATGCCCCCTTGATTTTATCTTATAATATTGTTATTATACATATAATAGTTTTTTATTTCAAGTATTTTGAGGTATATATGATAGAAGTGTTTTCTGATTCTCCTAAGCAAACCGAAGATTTTGCAATAAAATTAGGTCGTGCTTTACGTGGTGGAGAGATTATTGCTTTTTTTGGTGGCCTTGGTATGGGTAAAACTCATTTTACTGCAGGTCTTGCAAAAGGTATGGGTATTGATGAATATGTTTCAAGTCCTACTTTTGCCCTTGTAAATGAGTATGAAGGCGAAATTCCCTTGTGCCACTTTGATATGTACAGAATTACAACCTTTGACGATTTGTGTTCAACAGGTTTTTTTGATTATATTGACAACGGTAGTGTTCTTGCTATTGAGTGGAGTGAGAATATTGAAAACGCCTTACCTGAAAATAAGCTTATTAAGGTTGAGCTTTTAAAGGGCGAAGGTGACAACGACCGAATTATAAGAATGAGTGGTGAAAAAATATATGAAGATTCTTGGCGTTGACAGCTCTGCAACTGCAGCAAGCGCAGCGATTATAGATGATGGTAAAATTATTTCTCAGACTTTTTCTAACACCGGTCTTACCCATAGTCAAACACTTTTACCAATGATTGACAACACTTTAAAGAACGCAAACCTTACAGTTAATGATATTGATTGTTTTGCTGTAACCAATGGTCCTGGTTCTTTTACAGGTGTAAGAATCGGAGTTTCTGCCGTTAAAGGTATTTCACAACCGTTAAATAAAAAATGTGTAGCTGTTTCAACTCTTGAAGCTATTGCAAAACCACTTGAAGGCAGTGGCGTTTATGCTGTTGCAGCTATGGATGCCCGTTGTAATCAGGTTTATACAGCTCAGTTTTGTTGTGAAAATGGTTTAATCAGAAAAACTCCTGACGATGCTTTGAGTATTGATGCTTTGACAGAACAGTTAAAATCAATTGATAATACAATTGTGTTAATTGGTGACGGTGCGAAGCTTTGCTTTGAAAAAATGAAAGGTGTTTTAGACAATGTTGTTTTGGCTCCTTCACAAATAAGGTATCAGAGTGCATCTTCCGTTGCGTTGATAGCTTATGAAAAAGTTATTGAAAATCAAGATGAAAATTCTGTTACTGCTGATGAACTTTTACCAAATTATTTAAGACTTTCACAGGCTGAAAGAGAATTAAAAAAGAAACAAGAAAATTAATTTATATAAATGAAAGGTTGTTAAAAATGATTGTTATTGCTTCCGACCACGCAGGTTACCCACTTAAAGAAGAAATCAAGGTTTATCTTGATGAAAAAGGAATTGAATACATAGATTGCGGTGCAGATTCAACAGCTTCAGTTGATTATGCTGCTTATGCTCAGAAGGCTTGCCTGAAGGTTTCAAACGGTGAAGCTGAAAAGGGCATTCTTTGCTGTGGCACAGGTATTGGTATTTCAATGGCTGCAAACAAGGTTAAAGGTATAAGAGCTGCTTGCTGTTCAGATTATTTCAGTGCTAAATTCACAAGACTTCATAACGATGCAAACGTTTTGTGTATGGGTGCACGTGTAATTGGTGCAGGTGCTGCAATTGAGCTTGTTGACGTTTTCCTTAACACTGAATTTGAAGGTGGAAGACATCAAAGACGTGTTGACCAGATTCATGCAATTGAAAACGGTGAAATATTATAATGAATAGTGTAAAAGCTATTTCAAAAAACAAACATAAAATAGTAAGAAGAGCGTTATGTATTGTACTAACGCTCTTTGTTATATTTTCTGTTGTTACTGTTTGGGGTAACGTAACTTTATCTGTTGAGAAGTTGAATTTTAAAACGGATAAAATAAATATTGAGACCGATTACAAAATAGCACATATATCTGATTACCATAATACTAATAATACGTTTCTTAATAATGCTGTGCTTTCTTCACTTGAATATGAAAAACCTGATGCTATTGTCTTAACAGGAGATTTAATTGATTCCCGTAAAATCAACATTGAAAAAGGGATTGATTTTGTTTCAGGGTTAGTTGAATTTGCTCCTGTCTATTACGTTACCGGTAATCATGAATGTAACGTTAGTATTAAAAATCAATCAGCATTTGACAAGATGCTTTTCGATTTAGAAGAATTGGGTGTTTGTATTTTACGAAATGAAAGTGATGTTATCTTTTTACCAAATGGTGAAAAAATCAACATCTACGGAATAAATGACCCTTATTTTCATTGTAAGAATCAAAGTGAAATTGAGTCGACAACTGATTCGTTGTGTTCATCATTTATGGTTGATAAAACGGAGTTTAATATTCTTCTTGCCCATCATCCTGAACAGTTAGACGTTTATTCAAAGTATAATTTTGATTTAGTCTTTTCGGGACATGCTCACGGTGGTCAGGTTCGTTTTTTTAGTCTGCCGCTTATTGCTCCCGACCAAGGTCTTTTCCCGGAATATACAGACGGTGAATATAAATCAGGTGATGTTACACTTATCGTCAGCCGAGGTATAGGTAATAGTATAATTCCTTTACGGGTGTTCTGCAGACCACATTTAGTTTATCTGAATATAAAAAATAACTCTCTCAACTAAAAAGTTGAGAGAGTCTTTTTGTTTGTTAAGCTTTTAAAGCTCTTTCAAGCCAGATTGAAGCAATTTCAATAGCAGCATACATACCGTTTTTATCGGAAGATTTTTCAATAGCTGCAAGGGGATTGGCTTCTCTTGTGTTAACAAGCTGAACCTTAACCTTATCAGCAATTTTAACACCGTGAACCTCATGAGATTCTGAAACAGAAAGAAGAATTACATAAGGGTCGTTTATGTCACCATAATAAATCTGATTACCTTTACGAACAAGGGGTCTGCCCTTATAAGTAAGGAAACTTGTTTGATTATCAGCCAAAACTAACACTCCTTAGTTAAGATATGCCTTTAAGAGAGCCTGAAGAAGCTCGTCTCTGTCTATTTTTCTAATAAGACTTCGGGCATTGTTGTGAGTAGTAATGTAGGTGGGGTCCTCAGACAGTATATATCCTACAAGCTGGTTTGTGGGGTTGTAACCTTTTTCAACTAAAGAATTGTAAACCGACACAAGTATCTCACGCATTTCTCTTTCGTGTTCGTCGCTGATAGTGAATTGAATTGTTTTATCTGTCATATAAACACCTCCTAAACTTATGTTTACATTATAAACTATAGATTTGAAAAATACAACAGTAAATTATTAAGAATTACTTAACATTTAATTAAATTATGCTCTTAATTCAATGCCGATATTCTTGAGATTTGCAAGAATTGTATCAATCCAACCCTGAACCTCGTCCATTTCAAGAGTTCTGTCTTTAGCTGAGAACAATAAACGGATTGTAAGGCTGTTGACACCGTCTTTTTCGTAAGTGTCTATTACCTTAACTGAATTAAGCTCATCAAGGTTAAGTGCATTCCAACATTCAGAAAGCTGAGCGAATGTAACACCATTCTTCATAACAAGTGAAAGGTCATAATATGTTGACTGCTGTGTTGAAGGCTCAAAGAAGCTGATATTTTCACCATTAACTGTGATGAAATCATCAACATCAATTTCAAAGCAAACAACCTTTGCAATCTTATCAAGTTTTTGTGCGTTTGTGGGGTGA
>JAZOSL010000127.1:0-7103 GCA_045657085.1 Acutalibacteraceae bacterium
TTTTTCATACAAATTAATATTGCAGATGTTACTACGACCATTGTAATTGTGTAGCCGAGCTTTGCAGCAGCATTTCTCTCGTTTTTCTTCATTTTGAATTTCCTTTCTCGTTGAATAGAAATTTTTAAAATGATGTAAGTATCATTTTAAAAAAACTGATTAAACGGCTTATTTTTGTATTTTTGTAAATTTTTCAATTTTTTCGGTTTTTTGTGTTGCTTTTCGATTTTTGTGAAGTCAACTGATTTTTAAAACCCAAAAAGTTTATAAATAAATTTGGGTTATAAATAAACCCACTGGGTTTTTAATTAATAAATTAATTTAAACGCTCAATTGAATAATTCCACCAAAATCGGCTAATTTACGGGATTTATTATAAACCATTGAAATATTATAATTGTCTAAAAAGCCTTTAATTTGGCTGAAATCAGGATGTTTTGAAATATCACCGCTAAAATATATCTCATTTTCAGATATTTTAGCCGAAGCACCACCAATAAAGCCTGAATGAGCGTCTGAAAGGTGTATTTTACCCGGTTGAATCTGCAAAACATTAAATTGACAATTTTTTAACAAATAAGTGAGTCCGGGGTCTTCGGTTATAATTGCATTTTCATTTACGATACATAAGCTGCATCTTGAATAGCCTTGATTTGTGTGTATGATTTCAATATTGTTTTCGTTTGCGAAGCTTAAAATTTCACCTGAAACATAGTTTTTATTGCAGATCAATTTATTTCCTATTAACGTAGCGTTCAGCTTTACGTCATTAGGATATGGTGAACTGATATCATTCTGAAACGTAAGGCTAAATTCATTTAAATTTTCTTTGAGCTTCTCCCCTGCTTCACTGCTGATTATAAGCTTACCGTTGCCTTTATAAAAGGCTTGAATATCTGCATGGCAGTTTATTTCCGTTTCAAGAGTAGATAATTCGGGGATTTTAATGCAATTTATACCTAGTTCGGTTAATTCTTTAATTTCTTCGGTATACTTTTCACCTATAAGGCATTTTTTTACCTTTCTTTCGGGCAAATTAGCCTTTTTAACAAAAGCTGTATTCATTTACTCTACTGCACTTTCAAAGGCTTCACGGACGTTCCTGACGCCAATAATCTCAATATCCTTAAACTCGTCTTTAGATAATTTTTTAATATTCTGTCTCGGAATAATACATTTCTTAAAGCCTAAACGCTCACATTCACGAATACGTTGTTCGCAGTTGTTAACAGTTCTTATCTCACCGGCTAGTCCGATTTCGCCGAATACAATTGTCGAGCTGTCAATTACTGCATCTTTAAGGCTTGAAATAATTGAAAGAGCAACTGCAAGGTCGCTTGCAGGCTCGTCTGCCTTTAAGCCACCGACAATGTTTACGTAACAGTCCATATTATTAAAGAAATAGCCTGCACGTTTTTCAAGTATAGCAATAAGCATTGCCATTCTGTTGTAATCAAAGCCTGCAGCCATTCTTCTTGGGTTACCGAAGCCTGAAGCAGTTGCAAGCCCCTGTACTTCAGCAAGAATTGGTCTTGAGCCTTCAATAAGACAGGTAACACAAGTACCTGATACGTTTAACGGTCTGCCTGAAATCATAGCAAGTGACGGGCTTTCGACTTCTACAAGGCCTTTATTTGTCATTTCAAAAACACCTATTTCGTTCGTGGAACCGAATCTGTTTTTAGCTGCTCTTAAAATTCGATAGGCTAAATTACGTTCGCCTTCAAAATATAAAACGGTGTCAACAATATGCTCTAAAACCTTTGGACCTGCAATATTACCGTCTTTATTAACGTGACCTACAAGAATAATCGAAACATCATTATTCTTTGCTGTTCTCATAAATAAATTTGTACATTCCCTGACCTGAGTCACACTGCCTGCAGTAGAAGAAACGTCGGTAATGCTCATAGTCTGAACTGAGTCAATCATAACAATGTCAGGCTTTTCAGTTCTAATATATTCACAGATTATTTCAGCATCTGTTTCACACATTATTGCAAGCTCTTCACTGGTAACACCGAGTCTTTTGGCTCTCATTTTTATCTGATAAGCCGATTCTTCACCACTTACGTATAAAACTGAAAGCTTTTGAGATAAAAGCTCACAAATCTGAAGAAGAATTGTAGATTTACCGATACCGGGGTCACCACATAAAAGAACAAGAGAGCCTTTAACAAGACCACCACCAAGAACTCTGTTAAGCTCACCCATTCCTGTGTTATATCTCATTTCAGAAGATGAATCAATTTTAGACAGGGTTAAAGCCTTGCCTTGTGAATGGGTTAATCTGTTTTTTGATGATTTTGAAGATTCTGTGATAATCTGTTCTTCATTCAACGTGTCCCATTCGCCACAGGTGGGGCATTTTCCGTACCATTTTGGTGTTTCGTAGCCACATTGACTGCATATATAAACTGTTTTAGTTTTAGCCATTTAATCACCTTGTTGAAAGATAGTTGTGTACGCCTAGGGCGATACAAAAAGCTATCTGTTTTTGATATTTCTCTGTTTTTAATAACTCTGATTCTCTGTTGTTTGATAAAAAGCCACATTCCACAAGCACGGCAGGTCTTACGGCGTTATGAATAAGAAAAACCGATGACCCACATTCTTTTATTTTTCTTGTGTTATCCTTCTGTAGCTTGTTTACGGTAACTTCTTGTATACACGAAGCGAGTCGTGAGCTTTCAGACTTAAAACCGGGTGAATAAAACACCTGCATACCACTATATTTTTCTTGTGAAAAATGATTCTGATGAATGCTTATAAATATAGAGCTTTCAGTCTCTTCCATCAGCTTCATACGGTTATGTAAATCCGACGTTTTACGACGTCTTATTGTAGCCGATTCATTATCTTCCAAAGAAGAATCGTCACTTCTTGTTAAAAGAGTTTTATAACCGAAATAATTCAGATAGTAATCTAACTGTTTTGATATTGCTAAATTAATATCCTTTTCAGGAAAGCCATCATCAGTCTGAGCACCACCGTCAAAACCACCGTGACCTGCATCAATAATTATAACAAGCTTATCGGTTTGTTTTGCTTTAGTTTGTGTTAAGGCAGTAACTCCAATAGGTTTGAATAGTGAGAAAATAAAAACAGAAAACGAAATTAAAACACATATTATTAAAATTGCAAGCTTTTTCAAAATAATCACCAATTAAATATATGATTATTTAAGTAAAAACATAGCAACTAAAGTTCTTTTAACGAAATTCTTTTTCGTCCTTGGTCATTAAAATATGACGGACAATTTTGTGATTTGTAACGTCAGCTATTCCGATAACTTCAAAAAGCTTACTGCAGAAGGTTACGGGGTTAACGGTGAAATCGTTACCTGCCGGTAAAACGAAATTAAGAATTAAGCTGTCGTTGTCAAAGGAACAATGAAAATGTCTTATATGTTCACATACGTTAATTTCTTTAATTTCACCTTTTTTTGTTTTCTTTTCGATAACAATATTACCACCTTTTACAACTTCCTTGCATTTGCTGCAAAGTTCTTCGGGGTTTTCGATTTTAGGAACAGTTACTGTATACTTGCCCATAGTTATAGCAAGTGGTTTTTCAATTGGAGTTGCAATTTCTAAAAATTCAATACCGGGTACGGATGCCTTGTTCAGCTCGGCTAAAACCCGTTCGTTTGTATAGCTTTCGTCGTTGATTCTTACGTCAAGAACCTCTCGCATACCTTCAACACCTAAAGGTAAAGGCATACCGAAAACAAGGTAAGGATGTGGGTTAAAGCCTTCGGTGTACCATAACGGAATATCAGTTCTGCGAAATGCACGGATGAGGCATCTTGTTAAATCAAGGTGTGAAATATAACGTGCAGTATCTTTTTTAGTGAACCATAGTCTTACTGAGCGCATCACAATTACCTCCGTTTAATTTATTAGAACCACATCCTGAGCATTTCTGACGGCAATTAACAGTGGTTTCTGCCTTTTTGGCTTTTTCATTTTCAGCTATAAGGAACGACTTGCTGATACCTGAATTTATATGGTCCCAGGGTAAAATTTCATCATAGCTTCTCTTACGGCTACCGTAAAATTCTGTGGAAATACCACAGTCTTCAAAAGCCTTCATCCAGCCGTCAAAATTAAACTTATCATCCCAACTGTCAAAGGTACAGCCGTTATTGTAGGCAGCTTCAATTACTTTACAAAGCTTTCTGTCACCACGGGCAAAAATACCTTCAAGGAAGGTTAAATCTGTGTTATGGAAACGGAAGGTAATTTTCTTGGATGTACATGTTTCAAGAAGAAGCTGTTGCTTACGTTTTAATTCTTCGCGTGTATCCTGTGCTTCCCATTGGAACGGTGTACAGGGCTTGGGAACAAAGGATGAAACACCTGCACTTACGTTTACGCCTTTACCCTTAGGCTTGTCAGGATTAGAATAAAACTCTTCAACAACCTTTTGCGAAAGAACGTTTATGCCAACAACATCATCGTCTGTTTCTGTCGGTAAGCCTATCATAAAATAAAGCTTAACAGCAGTCCAGCCACCGACAAAAGCCTTGCGACACGTTGAAAGAATTTCTTCTTCGGTAATGTTTTTGTTTATAACGTTTCTCATTCTCTGGGTACCTGCTTCAGCAGCAAAGGTAAGACCCGAACGACGAACAAGGGCAAGCTTCTCTTTTAATTCGTCAGAGAAATTGTCAATTCTTAACGACGGTAAGGCAACGTTGATTTTTTGTGGAACTGCCCAACCTAAAAGCTCTTCTAAAAGCTCAGTGATTTTAGTGTAGTCACTACTTGAAAGTGAACATAATGAAAGCTCGTCGTAGCCTGTGGTACAAGCTAATTTCTGACTTTGCTTGCTTATAGTATCTACACTTTTTTCACGAATCGGTCTGTACCAGAAGCCTGCCTGACAAAAACGGCATCCCCTTATACAACCCCTGAAAATTTCATGAACAACTCTGTCGTGAACAACTTCAACAAACGGCACAACAAAGGTTTCAGGGTAAAAGATATTATCAAGATCTCTTACAACACGTTTATTTACTGTTTCGGGTGCACCGTCTTTAGCAGTTATTTTGCTGATTGTACCGTCGTTATTATATTCAACGTCATAAAGAGACGGCACGTAAATACCTTCTATTTTCGATGCAGCACTCAAAAACTCTTTTCTCGATTTACCGTTTTTCTTGTATTCGTTAAGCAAATCAAGAAATTCGAGCATCATTTCTTCACCTTCACCGATCTGAAAAGCGTCAATAAAATCAGCTAAGGGTTCAGGGTTACAAACACAAGGACCACCTGCAACGATAACGGGAATTTCAAGAGTATCTCCCCTGTCGCTTGAATGAATCGGGATATTTGCAAGGTTTAACATATTTAATACGTTTGTGTAGCTGAGCTCGTATTGTAGGGTGAAGCCTACTGCATCAAATTCAGCCAATGCATCTCTGCTTTCAAGGGCAAAAAGAGGGATATTATTTTCCCTTAAAGCCTTTTCCATATCTGTGTCAGGAGCAAAAACTCTTTCACACCAATAGTTTTCTTTAGAGTTTATAAGGCTGTAAAGAATTTTCATTCCAAGGTGTGACATACCGATTTCGTACGTATCGGGAAAGCAGAAGGCAAATCTTATATCAACCTTGCTTTTATCTTTAACAACTGAGTTTAATTCACCACCTGTATAACGTGCAGGCTTTTGAACAAGTGGTAAAACTTTCTCTATTTTATCTTTGTACATTTTAATTCTCCGTTAAAATATTATTTCTTCTTAATGAATTTTTGAAATAAAGGTATATTTTCTTGCTCAATATCACTGTTATGGCATTTTTCAATAATAACAAGGAAAAGTGTTATAAGAAGTAAATACGGCATCGGGCAAAGTATACCGGGGTTTACTAACGACATTAATTCAAGACCTATATATGAAAGAAAAACAGTTAAGCTGAACATAGTTTTCTTTTGCCATATAGCCTTAATACGTTTAATAAATTGATAAAGGAAGGCAATTATACCAATTACACCAAAGCTTGCAGCTATCTGAATAGGCTCACAATGGTACCAGCATAATGCACCGTCTTTGTTTTTGAATATATCACGGTTGCCGTTGTAGCCAAGGCCTGTACCGATTATAGGATGATTAAGAAAATCTTCGATACCACGTGCGTAATGCCTTACTCGTGTTTCGGTTTCGCTGTTTTCACCCGAAACGTCAGCAAGTACCTTTAAAACACGTTCAAAGGTATATTCAAGGAAATCTATAACGGGTCCTGAGAAGATTATTAAAACAAAAATTACTAAAAGTAAAAATGCTATATAAGCTTTACGACGTTTCTTGTCGTAAATGAGAAATGCTAAAAAGCAAAGACCCATTTCAATTGTACCGAATATCATACCACCCCTTGAGCCTGTTGCAAGCATTGCACCAAAGAACAAGAAGGGTAAAATAACACCTGCTGCTTTTTTGTGGGCAAAGTAATAGGCAAAGGGTAAAGCTATCATAAGAATGGTGCAAACGTTGTTTCGCCATCTTATATAGAATATCCCACCCCACTCAATCATTTTTCCAATGTTAAGAAGATAGTGGGCAATTATCATTACCGAAGCAAATGTGCCTATAACAACCATTAATTTTGTTATACGTTCAATAACTGAATATTTATCGTTAACCTGTATTCTGCCGTTGAAGAAGCAGTAAAAGAAAACCATACCGAAGCCCATACCAAGCATATGGTAAATTGAACTACCTGCAAAATAATCTTCGGGCGAAATGAAACCTAAACCACCTATTAGAACAACAACGGATACTATCATCATAGGTAAAAACTGTGAGCCTTTAGGGTCAAGCTTTTTTCGATAGATTATTATATTGAACAATGTAATTGCAATAAGGGGAATAAACACCCATACTATACCTAAAAAGGTTGAAAGCGAGTTGTAACACCTTATAGCTATTAAATAGGTAAACATACCGGGTGTAAGCATTGCAAATATATCACCCGACATAAGAAAGCTGAAGCCACTTAAATACGCAAGCACAACCGTACCCCAGATATGATAATCTTCCTTAGGGTAAAGCGAGTTAAGAGCTGCAAATATAAATGCTACTACAGAAAGTATAATAAGCCA
>JAZOSL010000128.1:0-3720 GCA_045657085.1 Acutalibacteraceae bacterium
TTCAAAGAACTTTGCGAATCAATCGGCGAACCTGTTATTCCTTCAGAAATCACTTACTCTTTAGAAGAAGCAAAAGCAGCAGCAAACAGAATTGGTTATCCTGTTGTTCTTCGTCCTGCGTTTACTCTCGGTGGTACAGGCGGTGGCTTCGCTAACGATGAAGAAGAACTTGTAGAAATCGGTAACAACGCTTTTACACTTTCTCCTGTTCATCAGGTTCTTATTGAAAAATCTGTTAAGGGCTATAAAGAAATTGAGTTCGAGGTTATGCGTGACTCAAATGACCATGCTATCACAATCTGTGGTATGGAAAATATAGACCCTGTTGGTGTTCATACAGGTGACTCTTGTGTTGTAGCACCTATTATGACACTCAGCAAAGAAGATGAGAAGATGCTCAACGATTCAGCTATCAAACTCATCAAGGAGCTTAAAATTGAAGGTGGCTGTAACGTTCAGTTCGCTCTTAACCCTCATACATCCGAATATTATCTTATCGAAGTTAATCCACGAGTTTCTCGTTCATCAGCACTTGCATCAAAGGCTTCAGGTTATCCTATTGCTCGTGTAACTGCAAAAATTGCTGTAGGTATGGCTCTTGAAGAAATTCGAATTGCTAATACAAATGCTGCTTTTGAACCCAGACTTGACTATGTTATAGCTAAGTTGCCTCGTTTCCCATTTGATAAATTTGCTTCTGCTACTAACAAACTTGGTACTCAGATGAAAGCAACAGGTGAAATCATGGGTATCGGTTCTAACCTTGAAGAAGCACTTCTTAAAGGTATCCGTTCTCTTGAAATCGGTGCAAATCATATGTACCTTTCAAAGTTTGACAATATGAGTGTTGAAGAACTTCTTGAGTATATTTCAGAGTTCCGTTCTGACAACATCTTCGCTATTGCAGAGCTTATCTATCACGGTGTTTCTCTTGAAAAAATTCACGAAATCACTATGATTACACCATTCTTCCTTCAGGCATTCAAAAACATTATTGATATGGAAGAGAAGCTTCGTGTAAATAAAGATGTTGAAATTCTTAAAGCAGCTAAGAAGATGGGCTTTAGTGATAAATATATTGCTCGTCTTTGGAACTGTAAGGAAATCGACGTTTACAATATGCGTAAAGAGTTAAATCTCTTCCCTGTATTTAAAATGGTTGATACTTGCCATACAAACGCATATATTCCTTACTTCTATTCATCATACACAGGTGAAAATACTTCTCGCCTTACCGACAAGAAAAAAATCATCGTTCTTGGTGCAGGTCCTATCCGTATCGGTCAGGGTGTTGAATTTGACTACTCAACAGTTCATGCTGTTATGACTATCAAAAATGCCGGTTACGAAGCTATTATCATAAACAACAATCCCGAAACAGTTTCAACCGACTACACAACAGCAGACAAGCTTTATTTCGAACCACTTACTCCTGAAGATGTTATGAACATTGTAGAGTTCGAAAAACCCGAAGGTGTTGTTGCATCTCTCGGTGGTCAGACTGCTATTAACCTTGCACAGCCACTTTTCGACCGTGGTGTAAAAATTATAGGTACTGATTGTGCTGCTATCGACCGTGCAGAAGACCGTAATGCGTTTGAAAATCTTCTTAACGAGCTTAATATTCCGCGTGCAAAGGGTAAGGCTGTAACAAACCTTGAAGACGGTATTGCAGCTGCAGCTGAAATCGGTTATCCGGTTCTTGTTCGTCCCAGCTTTGTTCTTGGTGGACGTGCTATGCAGATTGTTGCTAACGAAGAACAACTTCGTCACTACCTTAAAACAGCCGTTGAAATTGATGAGGATAAGCCCGTTCTTGTTGATAAATATATTTACGGTAAAGAGGTTGAGGTTGATGCTATCTGCGACGGCAGAGACGTATTCATTCCCGGTATTATGGAGCTTGTTGAGAAAACAGGTATTCACTCAGGTGACTCAATAAGCGTTTACCCATCATTCAGTATTTCAAACAAGGTTAAAGGTACTATTCTTCAGTATGCTAAAAAATTAGGTCTTGGAATAGGTATCGTTGGTCTTTACAACATTCAGTTTATTGTTGATGAAAATGATGATGTTTATATCATCGAAGTTAACCCACGTTCATCAAGAACTGTACCTTTCCTTTCAAAAGCAACAGGTTACTCTCTTGCTGATATTGCAACAGAAGTAATTATGGGCAAGAGCCTTAAAGAACAGGGTATCTTTGATATCTATCCCGAAGAAAAGAAACGTTGGTACGTAAAGGTTCCCGTATTCTCATTCAATAAAATCAGAGGTCTTGATGCTTATCTTTCACCTGAAATGAAATCAACCGGTGAAGCTATCGGTTATGATGATAAGCTTAACAGAGCTCTTTATAAAGCTCTTCAGGCATCAGGTATGCACCTTCAGAACTACGGTACAGTATTTGCAACTATTGCAGATAAAGATAAAGAAGAAGCACTTCCCCTTATCCGTAGATTCTATAAGCTCGGCTTTAATATTCAGGCAACTGCAGGAACTGCTAAATTCCTTAAAGAGAACGGAATCCGTACTCATGTTTTAGGTAAAATCAGTGAAGGCAGCAACGAAGTTCCTGAAGCACTTCGTCAGGGCCATATAGCATATGTAATAAACACTAAAGATATTAATGCGACAGGCGAAACAAACGATGGTCATCAGATTCGCCGTTACGCAATTGAAAATAACGTAACAATATTTACTGCACTCGATACCGTAAGAGTTCTTCTTGACGTTCTTGAAGATATCACACTTACAATTTCAACTATCGATGCTGAAGGAAACATATGAGACAGTCTATTTTTGAAATAAAATCAAATATTGCTCTTACAAAAACAGTTTATAAAATGGAACTCGTGGGAGATGTGAGCGATATCACATCTTCCGGTCAGTTCGTTAATATCAAGCTTGACGGATTGTATCTTCGCAGACCAATTTCAGTAAATGATTGCGAAAATGGTATTCTTACAATTATTTATAAGGTTGTAGGTAAAGGTACAGAGCAAATGGCTGAAATGAAAGCCGGCGAAAAGCTTGACGTACTTACAGGTCTCGGCAACGGCTACGACACATCACTTTCAGGCGATAAACCATTACTTTTAGGTGGTGGTGTTGGTGTTCCACCACTTTATATGCTTGCTAAAAAGCTTATTGCTGAAGGCAAAAAGGTAAGCGTTGTCCTTGGCTTTAATACTAAAGACGAAGTTTTCTGTGAAGAAGATTTCAAAAAGCTCGGTGCAGACGTTTACGTTACAACTGCTGACGGTTCTTACGGTATAAAAGGCTTCGTTACAGATGCTTTGAAGGATATTGATTATTCATATTTTTATACCTGTGGTCCTGAACCGATGCTTAAAGCAGTGTTCAAATCAACAAACACAAGTGGTCAGTTCAGCTTTGAAGAAAGAATGGGTTGTGGCTTTGGTGCTTGTATGGGTTGCTCTTGCAAAACCGTTACAGGCTATAAAAGAATTTGTAAAGACGGTCCCGTTCTTAAGAAGGAGGAGATTTTGTGGGAAGATTAAGTGTTAATCTTTGTGGACTTGAAATGGATAACCCTATAATTCCCGCAAGCGGAACCTTCGGTTACGGATACGAATTTGCCGAGCTTTACGATATAAATATTCTTGGAACATTTTCCTTTAAGGGTACAACAAAGGATCCTCGTTTTGGCAATCCTACTCCGCGAATTGCCGAATGTTCTTCGGGTATGATAAATGC
>JAZOSL010000129.1:0-6890 GCA_045657085.1 Acutalibacteraceae bacterium
GAAAAATACCAAGGTTTTTCTGCTGATGTTGCTTCGTCACTGTCTTTACTTTTAAGTACTTTTTCAGGCTTCCCTGTTTCCACCACTCACGCAAAAACTACAGCTATAATGGGAGCAGGGGTAGCTAAAAATATTAAATCACTTAATATTGCTGTAGTAAAAGATATAGTATTTACGTGGATTCTAACTTTTCCGGGCTGTGGATTATTAGGATTTATTGTGACGAAAATTTTTTTGGAATTGTTTTAATTCTTGATTTACATTAATGTTAAAAATGTGTCGTAGACAGTTATATTTGCAATATACAAATTAGTACTTGCCACAAAAAAACAAGGCACCTTTAAGGTGCCTTGTTTTTTAATAATTTTTTCCCCAGTTCTTACGTTCATAGAACTTTTTATCATGAAGATTTTTCTTTTTTCGTCTTTCTTTATACCAACGTTTTTCTTGTTTGGTCATTTTGAAAGTGAATTTCTTTTCCGGAACCTTTTCGCAAAGGGGAGAAACAGACTTTGCTGTTGTTTCATCAAGTGTTGTTGCACTGATGATAATGATATTTTTGTCTTTGGGAAGTGTAATTTCTTTTGCTCCGTTTAAATCAAAGCTTACTTCAAAGAAATACATAATTTTTGCAGTAACGTCTTCCCAATCCTTGTGACAATGGGTGATTTCCAAGGCTACCTTACAATCTTTGATTTTTGCAGTTTCTTTGAAATCATACATATCCCATCTGGCAGGTCTTTCAAAAATATCGTGGACTGTTTTTTCAGTTTCTTTACCGTCAATATTAAATTTAACAGTCTTATCACCATCTAAAGATGCGCAAAGAAGTGAAAGCTTTTTAGCGTTTTGGGGTAAAGCTATTTTCTGTCCCTGTGCTACGAGAGCGTTGTTTTTCTTTTCTTTGTTAATCACGTAATCAATACCTGCAAAGGTGAATTTTTTGGGTGTGATTTCGTAAGGTAAAGTGTATTTGAAATCGCCTAACTCACCTTGTTTTGTGATTATATTTTTATCAAAGGGTAACTCAACAGGTGTTGAGATGATTTTTTCAGTATCAGCATCAAAATCTTTTAGCTTCAATGCAAATGATTTTATTTCGTATGGCTTAAAGCTTGTTACGAGGTTTCCGTTTTCAACTGTTGCCTCACCTAAATATTCTTCACTTGCATAAACTTCTCGTGCACTTTCAATACCGTTACCAAAAGTTAGTGAGAAGTTTTCAATATTTTTCTTTGTGCCTTCACCAAGACGAACAATGATTTCGTCACTTTCTTCAGCCTTTTTAATTGCACGGATAATAACTGCATTGTCAGATATTGAACCGAAAGAGTATTCATTACCTAAAATACCGTTGTGCTTTTCGCAAACATAAACTGCTAAAGGTTGAATAAAAAGTCTTGCTTGAAGTTGAGTATCTTTACCTAATTGACCATTGTGGCTATAAATAGCAAAAGAATGTCTGTTAAGACCTAAATCCATCATTGATTGCATTGAGTCTATACGGTAATTATGCTTTGGTGTATGAACAACGGTTAAACGAAGTGTGTTATTATCGAATTTGTCCCAACCATATTTACATTCGCTGATAACAGAAACACCGAAATCATTGCTTGAATCAGTTAAATCTGCCCATTTTTGTGCAGGTACTTCATAAAGTTGCTGTGTCATATTGCCACGTTCAATAGCACCTAAACCTAAATCATATGTAGCTCTTTCGTTATCAGCTGTAAATGAGAAACAGTTTTTAGCCATTGTGCGAAGTGACTGCCATTCAATTTCAGAATAAAATTCAACTATTTCTCCACCACTGGAAAGAGCAATTATTGTGTTGAATTCACTTCTTTCGTCTTTTTGAGTAACCTTAATTGCAACTCTTGCGGGACCGTTTTCAATTATCTCTGATTTAACAAGATAGGGTTTCCTGTCAGGTGATTTTGCAGCCTCTTTATAATTCATTTCCCAAGCAGGCCATTCTTCAGAGCCTGTGTAGTTGAAAAGACCGATAACAACAGGTGCTTTTAAAAGCTCTTTGTTGTTAAGAGTTTTATCAATAATTGAACACACATCACCATTATCATTTAATGTTACTGTGTATTTCTGATTTTCAAGAGTGTTGCTTGTAACAGAAATATCTGCCGAAATCTCGCAAGGAGAATTGCTTTCACGGATATCGTATACCTTTATACCAAGGCTTTTTATGTCGGAAACAAATAAAATTTCTGTTTTTCCGTCGGGTGTTTTCTTGCTTTGGCTGTATACTTCAGTTTCACCGTCAAAGACTCTTACAAACTGCGAAGAAATATTATCAAGTACAGCAGTAACAACGCCTTTTCTCTGAATTTCAATAGGATTGAAAACTGTGATGGGTGTACCTTTGCAATCGTCAGTTTTTAAAAGCTTAGCTGTAGCTGAAGCAGAGGCTTCAAGCTCACTTTCAAACTGATTCATAGAAACGTAAAGGTCGTTCCAGGAACGCTTGTAAACACGCTGACAAGACGTACCGGGCATATCGTCGTGGAAATGGTGAGCAATAACCCTTTTCCATGAGCGTGTAAGGCTTTCTCTGTTATAATCAGTTGCTCCTAAATAATCAGCTATAACAGAGCTTCTTTCTGCCATATCTGCAAGTTCTTCGGCACGTCTGTTCCAACGTTTGCTCATAACTCTTGAAGTGTAACCACCGATTGCATGTTCACTCATTACAAGCTCGTTTTCCCAAACGGGAAGTTTATTTTTTTGTTCATCAGTAAGTTCGTTTTCAATATCACGGTAAATTTTATCTGCAGGGATTTGAATAACTTCAATATCACTTGTTTCGTTTTCCTTCATTGCTTCTTCAACAAATGCTATTGATTTTTCTTTGGGTGAGCCACCACGGTCACCTGTACCGTGAAAAACAGTTGTCCAAGGAAGATCGTAGGCTTCGTTTTCTTTGAATTTCTCATCAATAAAATCCCAATCACGGAGCTTTTCAAGAGTTTTAGAGTAAGAACCTAATTTTAAGGTGGAATATACTTCTTTTCCGTCTACGCCTCTCCATCTGCCGATATCAAAAGGTGTACCGAAAGCACCACCCCAGCTTAATTTCTGGGTTGTGAAGCCCTTTAAGTTTGCGTGGTGCATAACAGATGGTAAAGCCCAGCCAAAGCCGAAACAGTCGGGCAAATAAATATCGCAAGAAGTTTTACCAAATTTATTTCTAAAATAAGAGTTCCCTATAAGAATATTTCTGAAAAGTGCTTCGGGTGACGGTACATTAACATCACCATTTTCAAATGCAGAACCACAAACATTCCAACGACCTTGCTTAATATATTCAGTCATTGTTTTAAAAAGTTCGGGATAATATTCTTCCATAAGCTCATACCTGTATGAGCCTTCGAAAGAAAAAATATAATTTGGGTACTTTTCAAACATTTTGAAATTGTCAACTAAAGTATCGTAAATATATTTATCAATGCTTTCTTCTAAATCCCAACTCCAAACAGTATCAAGATGCGAAGTTGCAATAGTATAAATTCTTTTATTTTTCATGAAAACACCTCTCGGGAGAATATAAGGGAATTATATAATAACTATGTTGTGTTTTCAAGAGTTTTATATGTGAAATCTCCCCAAATATTGGGGGAGATTTTTGTTAGTAAAAACAGTAAAAATTTGTTGAAATGTGGTTTAAAAATATTATAATGTATATTGTAATATAATGCGAAAGGTTGGCTTCGTTTATGGAAAAGATTTTAAAAATTGGTATCATCGGTTGTGGTGGTATTGCAAACGGTAAGCATATGCCTGCACTTCAGAAAGTTGACGGTGTAGAGATGGTTGCTTTCTGTGATATTATCAAAGAAAGAGCTGAAAAAGCAGCTGAAAAATTTGGTACACCCGATGCTAAAGTATATGAAGATTATAAAGAACTTTTAAAGGATGAAAGCATTGATATTGTTCACGTTTGTACTCCCAACCGTTCTCACAGCTTCATTACAATCGACTCTCTTGAAGCAGGTAAGCACGTAATGTGCGAAAAGCCTATGGCAAAAACTTATGAAGAAGCAAAGGCTATGTGCGAAGCTGCTGAAAGAACAGGTAAAAAGCTTTCTATTGGTTATCAGAATCGTCAGACTGATGAAAACCTTTACGTTAAAAAATGTGCTGAAAATGGTGAATTTGGCGAAATTTACTATGGTAAAGCTCTTGCTATTCGTCGCCGTGCAGTTCCTACATGGGGCGTTTTCCTTAACGAATATGAACAGGGTGGCGGCCCACTTATTGATATCGGTACTCACGCTCTTGATATGACTCTTTGGGTTATGGATAACTATGAGCCCGAGATGGTTGTAGGTCAGACTTTCCGTAAACTTGCAGACCAAGAAGAGCAGGGTAATGCCTGGGGTAACTGGGATCCTAAAGAATTTACGGTAGAAGATTCTGCATTTGGTTTTATAAAAATGAAAAATGGTGCGGTTATCAATCTTGAATCAAGCTGGGCACTTAATATTGCAGAGCCTAACGAAGCTTGCTATATGCTTTGTGGTGAAAAAGGTGGCGCAGATACTCTTAATGGTCAGGCGCGTATTAACTACATAAAAAATCAACGTCAGTGCATCGAAATTCCTAACCTTGATGCAGGCGGTGCAGCATTCTTTGAAGGACAGAAAAGTGGTTCACCTGCTGAAATGGAAGCATCTTCTTGGATTCACGCTATTAGAACTGACACAGATCCGGTTGTTCTTCCCCGTCAGGCACTTGTTGTTACAAGGATTCTTGAAGCAATTTATGAATCAGCTAAAACAGGTAAACCGGTTTACTTTGATTAAATCGCCCATAGCACCTTTTGTTGCTCGGGGCAGTATCGGTATACAGCACCACTCGCACCAAAAGGCACTCTGAACGATTTTCTCTAAAGTAAACTAAAGCACCTTTTGATAGTTGGTGTAGTATAAACAATAATTAGGAGAAAATAATAATGAAATTTGCAGTACAGCTTTATTCAGTTCGTGACCATAT
Organism: Acutalibacteraceae bacterium; assembly: GCA_045657085.1. Taxonomy (GTDB): domain Bacteria; phylum Bacillota; class Clostridia; order Oscillospirales; family Acutalibacteraceae; genus DTU089. The sequence goes on from JAZOSL010000129.1 coordinate 5,008, forward strand.
TAAAAACGGTGACGATATGTTGGAAATTTTAGGTAAAGTGAAAGAAATCGGTTTTGACGGCGTTGAGTTTGCAGGTTATTTTGATTTACCTGCAGAAAAGCTTCGTGAAAGATGCGATGAATTAGGTCTTGAGGTTGTTGGTAGCCATTTAGGTCTTGACGATTATAAGCCTGAAAATCTTGATAAAACTCTTGCTTACGGTAAAGCTCTCGGAGCAAAATATCTCGGTGTAGGTGGAGCTCCTCATTCAACTTATGAAGAAGCAAAAAACACAGGTGACGTTTTAAGTGCAGCAGGTGTTAAGGCTCGCGAAATGGGTATGGATACTTATTACCATAACCACACAGAAGAATTTACCGATATCAAAGACGGTAAAAACGCTATGGACATTATTTCCGAAAATGGTTGTAAGCTCGAGGTGGATACATACTGGAGCTTCTGTGCAGGTATTGACAACAGTAAATATCTTCCCGAAAACAAAGATAAAGTAGTTCTCGTTCATATAAAAGATGGTATTGACCACAAGCCTATGGCTCTTGGTGAAGGCGAAAATGACCTTGAAAAAGTTATTGAAGGCGTTAATGCTATCGGTCTTCAGTGGGTTATTCTTGAAAACGACGACCCCGTTCCCACAGGTCTCGAAGATATTTCAAGAAGCTACATTTGGTTAAAAAACAATTTCTAAAAGAGGTAAAAAACTATGAAACTCGGTGTATTAACAAACTTATTAGGTAGCGTTTCTCTTGAAGAGGCTCTTAAATATTTTCAGAGCCTTGGTCTTGAAATGGTTGAAATCGGTTGTGGAGGCTTCCCCGGTAAAGCACATGCAGATCCCGATATTCTTCTCAACGATGAAAAGGCTCTTGAAGATTTTAAAAATCTTCTTAAAAAATACAACGTTGAAATCAGTGCTTTAAGCTGTCACGGAAACCCTGTTCACCCCAACAAAGAAATTGCAAAAAGCTTTGATGAGGATATGAGAAAGGCTGTTCTCCTTGCAGAAAAATTAGGTGTTCACCAGATAAATACATTCTCAGGTTGCCCCGGTGACTGTGAAAACTCAAAATATCCTAACTGGGTAACTTGTCCTTGGCCCAATGATTTTGGTGAAATTCTCGAATATCAGTGGAACGAAGTTCTTATCCCTTATTGGAAAGAGTTTGTAAAATTCAGCACTGCTCACGGTGTGGATAAAATTGCCCTTGAGCTTCACCCCGGCTTCTGTGTTTATAACACAGAAAGTCTTTTAAAGCTTCGTAAGGCAGTCGGTAAAGAAATCGGTGCAAATCTTGACCTTTCTCATCTTATCTGGCAGGGTATGGACCCGATAGCAGTTATCCGTGCATTAGGTAAAGAAAATGCAATCTTCCATTTCCATGCAAAGGATACTAAAATTGACGATATCAACACAGCTGTTAACGGTGTGCTTGACGTTAAATCTTATGCTGACGAAATTAACCGTTCATGGATTTTCCGTTCAGTCGGCTTCGGTAACGGTGAAAGCTATTGGAGAGACGTAATCAGTAATCTTCGTATGGTTGGTTATGACTACGCAATTTCAATTGAGCACGAGGATTCACTTATGAGTCAGAACGAAGGTCTTGAAAAAGCAGTTGAACTTCTCAAGAAATGCATAATAAAGCAAGGCCTCACAGACGCTTGGTGGATTTAAAAATATATTGTCTTTTTGTGCATTTTGTGATTTTCTGCCCACTCGACGTATCTTCATACGCCTTCGGAGCAGAGAAATCGCAAACTGCAACAAAAATCCAACACGTTTTACCTTACAATAAGTTATTTGTGAGTTTGCGTGCTTTGCCCACTCGACGTATCTTCATACGCCTTCGGAGCAGAGAAATTGCAAACTGCAACAAAAATCCAAC
>JAZOSL010000130.1:0-24298 GCA_045657085.1 Acutalibacteraceae bacterium
GGATATTCAATTCTTTTGCACAAGAAAGATTTTTACACATATCACCGAAAATGCTTTTAGCGATAGGTGAGGTTTCTTTGCTATGGCAATTTTTTATACATTTTTCAAGAGAATCCGGGAGAATAGAATTAGCCTGTAAAAATAATTCTTCAACAATATTTTCTATTGTAGTTGCATTTATTTCTCTCATAATAACACCCTGTCATTAAAAGTTTAACCGTGCCGTAATTACGACACGGTTTATTTATGTATTAGCCTCTGGAATTGCCACCACGACGAGGAGTTGAAGCACCACGTTTTGCAACGTTATTCTTTTTAAGATCACTCATTTTATGGTCGCTGATGCTTTTGAATTTAGCCATCATATCTTCAAAAGACATATTTTCAGGTTCTGAACGTTGTGTACCTGTCCATACGGGGGGCTGAGACCTTTTAGGTTTGTCACCTGCCGGACGTTTCGGTTTTGATTCTTCTTCCTGTGGGAGAGCTTTCTTTATTGAAAGAGCAATTTTGCCCTTGTCGTTAATGTCAATAACCTTAACCTTAACGACATCACCTTCAGATATTTTTTCGTGAATATCTTTAATGAAGGTTGATGATACCTCTGAAATGTGTACCATACCTGTGGTTTTGTCGGGGAGCTCCACAAATGCTCCGAAATTTGTAATACCTGTAACTTTTCCTTCGAGAATCGCACCGATTTCTGCTGCCATAGTCTACCTCTAAATGAATTATTCTGCGGAACCTGGGGTTATGTCAACGTAAACTCTTTCGTCGGGCATAACGTAACCCTTTTTCCTTGCATATTCTTCAGCAAGCTCAGCTTCATCACCGTTTTTGATAGCATCTTTAAGCTCTTCGTTTTCATTCACTTGGCTTTCGTAAATGTTTTCAAGTTTTGAAAGTTCAGCTTGTTTAGCATTAATTTCGCTTTGGGTTTTTAAAAAACTTACACCGAAATACAACATAAGAATAAGACAGCCGACAATTAAAATAACACTGTACGGTTTAATAGGTTTCTTATTTTTATTCGTTGCCAAAGTCATTACCGCCTTTCCTGGATGATGCTTTTCCTACTCCTAATATACCTAATAAATTATACACATATAAACGTAGTTTTTGCAAGACCTTTTTTTGCATTTTAGAAGACTTTTTTTCTGTTTTTTTAAAAATAATAGAAATTTTTGAAAAAACAGTATGAAAAGCTTTACTTATAAGGCGAAAAGGAAAAGAAAAAACGGTAAAAATGACTTTGAATATTCGCTTGATTAATGCTACAAGTTTGTTGGTGATTCTCACGGCAATCGGTCCGAAAGAAAAATAATAAAACAGGGCACCAATAATTTCACCTATAACAATATAAGAACGTATTTCACCTTTATTTGCTGCAAGAATGAAAATATAGCTGATAAACCCAAAAAGCAAAAAGTAAATAACATCAAAAACTATTGTAGCAATATGGCTTTTAGTTAAAGAAAGACGAAATATCCTTATCAGGTCATAGAGAACTCCTAAAAGGAAGCCTATACCCAAGGATGAAAGAAAAATTACAGTTTGTTCGCTTTGATGGACGGTATACATTATCTGAACACTCTTGAAAAGAAGCTGCCGGATTTATCGGGAACATCTGCATAAGATAAGGAAGATATTCTGCCCTCAATACATAGCTCACCGATTTCCAGAGAAAGCTTTGTTATATGAAGCTTTTCACCCTTAACCGTCAGTTCACCATATTCGGTTGAAGCTATTATTGTTTCTTCGTCGAAGCTTCCTACGTCGTTTACGCCTGATACCGAAAGTGCACGTCTGTCTTCGAGTATACAGTTGTGTGGTAAAAGGCATGTTCTTTTTTCATCTGTCATAAAAACACCTCCGTTATTACCGATTTTATGCGATAACAACAGAGGTTAGAACAATTATTTTGATTTTAAATATTCATTAAGGATAGTGTATTCACGAAAATACATACTCATACAATCTTCTGTTTTAGAGTTGTATTCACCGAATATTTTTATTGCTTCATCTAAATCAACCCATACAGCCTTTATACCGTGGTCAATTTCAGTTTTTGTAAGAGAGGTTTCACATTCACCAATAATTTCACAAATAAAATAATTATTTATATGTAACGTATCGTGCCAATACTCATTAACTGTTACAAATGGTTTTATGACGTTTATTATATAGCCGGTTTCTTCTTTTAACTCTCTTTTGCAGCATTCTTCAAAGCTTTCGGTGTTTTCAAGACCACCACCGGGGCTCATATAGCGTCCTAAATTTTCTTCGTGTGATAAAAGCACTTTATTATCTTTTACAACTACCCCACGGCAACCGACTCTGACGAATTTCGGTGGTGCAGAATATGATGCTAAATATTGATTTATAACGGGACAATCAAGCTTTTCAGCTTTCATCATTACACCTCATTTGATTTTTGTGATTTTATTACCCTTTACAAGGAATGCATTTTTACTTATATCAATAAGAGCCTGGTCGTTAAGAGAATCAGTATAAAAATTTTCTATTTCAGTATCGGGGTAAAGCTCAAAAAAAGCTTTTACTTTATTTTCTCTGAAACAAAGTCTTTTGATTTCACCCGAATCAAGCTCTATTACAGAGCCAATGTAACGGTTTATGTTCAGCCTTTTACAAATAATATCAAGAGAAAATTCAGGGGAACAAGAAATTATAAGGTCATCATCACTTTGTATATCTTTGTAAAAATGTTTTATTTTGTGCATATGGGTATCCCAGAAGATTTTCATTTCTTCGTCAATACCACCGTTTGCTTTTAAATAATCGCTTACAAGTGTGCCGTAATCGGAAAGAGCCTGTTCAACTGTAATTTTACCTTGCTTATATTTAAATAATGCTACAAAAATTGACGGTATGTATTTTATTAATGATTTGTCTTTTTTACAGTAATAAAGGAAAAAATCAATAACACTTTCACCATCATAAATTGTGTTATCAAAATCAAAAACATTCATAAAATCACCTTGAAGAATTTGTTTTAGTTAAAGGTTGTTTGCAAAGCAAATCAGTTACTTTATTATTACGGCACTGTCAGCAGGTATTTTTACAAAATCGGTTACAAACTCGCCTGTAATAATATTTTGTTTGTTTTTAAACTCATCTGGGAGATAGTAATCAATTTCATGGAAATTTCTGTTTGCGATAACAAAAATCTGCTCTTGTTCTGATATTCGCTTGTAAGCAATACAAGAAAGCATAGCAGAGTAAGGTATGAATTTACCATCTTTAAGGCAAGAAAGTGAATTTCTTATTTCGCCTAGTTTTTTATACCAATTAAGGATATCCTGATTCTCTTTGCCCCAAGGATAAAAAGCACGGTTAAAGGGATCTCCACCACCCTGGAGTCCTGCTTCATCGCCATAATAGATAGATGGGAAGCCGGGCAAAGTATACTGAATAACAGTAGCACATTTTAAAAGTGATGTTGCTTTTTTGTATTCAGCTTCAGTTAATTGGCATCCGGCTTGAATATTACGTGGCTTGTGTTCAATGGAATCATAAATAATACTTGTTAAAATTCTTGCTGTATCGTGAGTGCCTATATGATTCATAAGGCAGTTAAGAGCTTGTTCAGGATAGTTTTCACAAATGTTTACAACCGATTCCATAAAGCTTTCAGCTACGCCATACCTTATAAAAGTTAGTATAGCATTTGCAAAAGGATAGTTCATAACACTATCCAACTGATCACCTAAAAGGTATCGTCTTCTGCCACCGTGGCTGAATTTGTTCGTGGCATCTTCCCAAACTTCACCTAAAACAAGGTAGTCCTTATTAAGCTTTTTTACAGCTTTTGAAAATTGGTCTAAAAACTTATCCGGTAACTCGTCTGCAACATCAAGACGGTAACCGTATGCACCACACTCAAGCCATTTTTCAGCAATGCCGTTTTCACCCACAATGTAGTTTATAAAGCTATCATTTTCTTCGTTGGTTTCAGGAAGCGTGTCAATGCCCCACCAGCTTTTGTAAGTACCGTCATTATTAAAAGTGAACCATTTTCGGTATTCACTTTCTTCGTCATTAAAAGCACCTATACTGTCATACCGTTTTTCTTTGTTAAAGTAAATGCTGTCTGAACCTGTGTGGCTGAAAACACCATCAAGAATTATTTTTATATTGTATTCATTTGCTTTTTTACATAATTCTTTAAAATCATCTTCGGTACCCAACAGGGAATCAATTTTACTGTAATCAGCTGTATTATATCTGTGGTTTGAATGAGCTTCAAAAATAGGGTTAAGGTATATTACGTTTACGCCTAACGAAGCAATATAAGGTAATTTTTCTTCAATACCTTTAAGGTTACCACCAAAATAATCGTTGTTTAAAATTTTTCCGTTTTTATCAGGCTCCCAAACAGGTGATTCGTCGGTTGAATTATGAATGACTCTGTCATCAGGGATTTCGGTAACGGTATTTTTGCCTTTGTTGAAACGGTCGGGGAAAATCTGATACATAATACCACCTTTTATCCAGTCAGGGGTCTTATAGTCAGATTTATAAACTGTAAGCTGCCATTCTTTTCCGTTAGGAGAAAATTCGCCACAACCACTTGAACGAAGGTAAATGTTTCCTTTTCCGAAAGGTGTTTCATAAGTGAAGTGATAAAAATACAAGCCTGTGTCTAAAGAAAAAGTAATGTCCCACCATTCTTCCTGTTCACCATTCATTCCACACCAGAACATATCTCTGTATTCTGTGTCTTCAACGTCTTTGTGAATAACCAAAGAAACCTTTTGACAACCAAAAGAACGAGGCATAAGAACAGCAAGCCTCAAACTTTCGTTTGAGGCTATGCTGCCGAATATAGATTTATGTTTTAAATCACGTGAATTGTATGGAACAAATTGCAAAAAACTCAGTCCTCGTAGCCATTGGGGTTGTTGTGCTGCCATCTGTAAGAATCAGCACACATGTCTTCAATACCTTTTTCAGCCTTCCAATGAAGTTCTCTCTCTGCTTTAGAAGGGTCTGAATAGCATGTTGCAAGGTCGCCGGGTCGACGTGGTGCAATTACATAAGGAACTTTAACACCTGAAGCTTTTTCGAAAGCTGCAACAACTTCAAGAACACTATAACCTCTGCCTGTACCAAGGTTATAAATTGCAACACCTTTCTGACCTACAGCTTTTTCAAGTGCTTTTAAGTGGCCTTTAGCAAGGTCAACAACGTGGATGTAATCTCTGACGCCTGTGCCGTCAGGAGTCATATAATCGTTACCGTAAACGAATAAATGCTCACGTTTACCTTCTGCAACCTGAGTAATATAAGGCATAAGGTTGTTGGGGATTCCGTTAGGAGCTTCACCGATTCTTCCGCTTTCATGAGCACCGATTGGGTTGAAATATCTTAAAATACAAACACTCCACTCGATATCAGATTTTGTAACGTCAGTAAGTATTTGCTCAATAAAATACTTTGTTGTGCCGTAAGGGTTAGTTGTACTACCTATCTGCATATCTTCTGTAAGTGGTGATTGATTGTTCTGACCATAAACTGTAGCAGATGAACTGAAAATCATGGTTTTACAGCCGTGAGCAGCCATAACCTGACAAAGTGTTACTGTACCACTAATATTGTTCTCGTAGTAGAACAAAGGCTTCTGACATGATTCACCAACAGATTTAAGACCTGCAAAATGAATAACAGAATCAATATCATATTTCTCGAAGATATTATTAAGACCTTCTTTGTCACGGATATCACAATTTTCGAATGCAAAATCTTTGCCTGTTAATTCTTTGATTCTATCAAGAACGATAGGGCAACTGTTGTAGAAGTTATCAATAATAACAATTTCTTTTCCTGCATTAAGCAATTCTATTGCGGTATGAGAACCGATATAACCGGCACCGCCAGTAATAAGTACTGCCATAAAGTATTCTCCTTTTATTATTTATTAGAAATCCATTATTTCAATGGATGTTGTTTGTTCTTGTGGTTGAATTTCGGTGGCCTGTGTTTCAGGTGCCTGAGTCTCAGGAGCCTGTGTTTCGGGTGCCTGTGTCTGTGGAGCCTGAGTTTCAGCAGGTTGAGTATTGGGATTAGGCTTATAGTTAATAACAGGTCTGTCTGTTAATGATGGAATTAAATTTGAAGAAACAGGAATATCAAAGATTGATGTTGAAGATTCTTCAGATGATGCTTCGGTTGAATCACCTGTTGTTACGGGTGGAGCAAGTGTTGTACCCTCTGTAGGAATGGTATTATCAATGTTACCTGATTGAAGAGAGTTTTCTTCAGGGGCATCAGTTGAGTTAACAAAATAACCACCAAACTTAAATCCTAAAATAACACAAATTACAACTGCAATTATAAAAGCAATGATTGCAGCAATAGTACCTTTTTTGCCTAATGAAGCAACAGGTCTTGCATTTGCCTGAAGCTCAGCTTCAATAAGTGCCTGTTCGTATTTTTCTTTTTCTTCATCGGTTGCAGTAAGCTTGAACACAACTTCATCTATGTACTTATCAATCATTACATAAAGCTCGTTGGTAGCTTCTACAATTAGATTATCAATGCTTTCGCCTGGGTTAGCAAAAAGTTTTTTTACAATAACCTTTTCATCAGTTGCAACACTTATAAATGTGTAGTAGCTGATAACAGTTTCACCGTTCTTTTCACGGAAGATGTTTGAAATTGATGCACCTAACTCTGTGGTTCTTAAGTCCATAGCACCTTTTGCAAGCTGTGCAGCATATTCTTTTAAATTATCAACACCTTCATCGTTAACAAAGGGAGTGAAGAAAACTGAACCCTCGTTGTTAGCACAATTCTTAATATCGTCTTTAAGAACTTTTGATGCAGGAGTAGAAGGAATAGCAAGTCTTAAATTGTTTTTAAGAAGCTTTGCAACAATGTTTTTTGCTTTAGGGGATGCTATTGATGAGCTTGAAATATCTTCAAATACCTGTTCTTTTGTTTCTTCTGCTTTAAAGAAAGGTAATGATGAGTTTACAAGTACATCGGGAACAATGCTTTCGTTAAGTGGGAAAACAACAATATACTGGTCAGCAGATTTAACGTAAAAGCCACTGTAAAGACCGTTGTCTGAAATAAGTTCAACAGATTCATCAGGTACAAGCGAATGTGCTTTACGAAGCTTTTCTTCTAAAATTTCACTTCCGATAGCATTGTCTATTTTATCACTGTAAACAGGAGTAAGGTTAAAAGCCTTGATAAGTACAGGCTTGAATTTAAGGAAATAACCTGTTTCAACACCAATAAGTAAAACTTCTGTATCCTCAAGTGCAGAAGAGATATTTTTAAAAAGTTCGTTGGGGTCAGAAAAGGATTCGAAATAAAGACTGCTTTCACTGGTTTTTGAAATAATATCATTTTTTATTTTAGCCAGTGTAAGACTGTCTTTTTCAAAAGAAAATGCTTTAATTTTCATGTTCACACCTCTATATAAAAAGCTTATGCTTTAATTAGTATAAATAAAATTTAGGGTCATCCTTGTATGGATTATTTCTTGTGTTGCTATAGAAAGAATCCGGATATTTAACAGGGGAGTTTTTAAACTTTGCAAGGCTTGTATCAACATCAGAAGATTCACCTTCTCTTACCATTCTTGCAATAACAACGAGTCTTGCATCATTAAATTCATATGTGCAGGTGCAAAGGGTAAGAAGCTTATCTGTAGGAAGAAGGTCAACTCCCGTTGTGTAAAGCTTACGTTTATCAATTTCTTCTATATATTCTTCAAAGCAAAGGTCAGAACAATTATCAAAGGTGAAATCAAAGAAGTAACCGTTGTCACTTGCAGTTGAACCGTTTGTGATTATAACTGCATAAATTTTCCAATCGTGCTTTTCGAATAATGTGTCAAACTGAATAACCGGATGTTTTTTGTAGTAATCCATATTCTTGTAATTAAGAAGTGCTGCGAACCTTGTACCGTCATTCATATTGTGACCGTAAAGAAGTGTATTTCTGTCAAAAGGTTTAAAATCTGCTATATGAGTTGCAAAAACAGCACCGTAGCTTGTAGCCTTGCCGTAAAAGTCATGCTTCATATAGTATTTGTCGTTATCGGCCTGAACAACAGGTGTATCTATCCTTGTGCCGTTGATTCGTAAATAACCTATTGTATCGGGATTGTTTGCATAGTAAAGAGCATAATCATAAAGAATACCTGCAGGGAACTTTTTGTTAACAAGTTCAGGGTAGAGCTCAAAAAGATATGCCCATCGTTCTTCTTCTGTCATAGATTCCAAATCTTTTTTTACTTTATCGGGAAGCGTAGAAAGATTATGGTTTTTTTCTTCCTGTTTAAGAACAAGGAATTTTTCTATGCCCTTTTTACCCATATAAAGAGAGGATAAAACTATTGACATAACAAGAACCACACTGATGATGTTCAATGCATTTTTCTGTATTATTTTTTTTCTTCTGTTTTTTATAATTGCTTGTTTTTTTGTTTCATCGTTTCTGTAAACGGTTTCTTCTGAGCCGTTAAAATAACGGTAATCAAAATCATTCGTTTGCTTAGTTTTCTTCATTTATACCACCTAAAAGATGTAATGCCGTCTCAATGGCAGATAATCTGTTTTGAAGTCTGACGTCGTCAGTAAAAGAATTTCTCAATTCTATTATTTTTGTTTTTGTTTCTGTAGAAATGCTTACGTAAATAAGTCCTACAGGTTTTTCTGTGTTATCTGATAAAGGTCCGGCAATTCCTGTTATACCGATACCTATATCGCTGTCTAATGCTTTACGTACACCTGAAGACATTTCTTCAGCAGTTTGTGCGCTTACAGCACCAAACTCTTTTAAGGTGCTTTCTTTGACACCTAAAATCTTCATTTTAACGTTGTTTGAATAAGAACAAACGCCACCCTGGTAAATTGCAGATACACCACTTACGTCAGTAAGTATTTTGCTTAACCAACCACCTGTACAAGATTCGGCCACGGATAAGGTGGTGTTGTTTTTTATCAATTTTTCAACAACCGTCTGTGCGAGTGAAATTAAATCTTTTTCAGTCATTCTGAACACCATCTGATGTAATAGAGATACGTTTGATTCCGTCAAAGGCTCTCTTGCAAAGAGCATCAACGTCAAGTGCTTTTTCAGCTTCTTCAATATCTTTTATCTGGGGACGTGTTTTAGGATGCTTTGGAGTAAATACAGTACAGCAGTCTTCAAAGGGCTGAATTGAAATATCAAAGGTTTCGATTTTTCTTGAAATCTTTATTATTTCTTCCTTATCCATACCGATACACGGACGGAAAACAGGATGTGTCGCTACTGCATCCGTGCAACCTAAAGCAAGCATAGTCTGGCTTGCAACCTGAGCCACACTTTCACCGGTAATAAGTGCATGACAATCAGAATTATCAGCCAACATACAAGATATTCTCATCATAAATCTTCTCATTATGATAGTGAAATATTCTTCGGGACATTTTTCTCTTATTTCTTCCTGTATTTCTGTAAAAGGAACCGTGTGTAACCAGATTCTTCCACTGTAACGGGCAACCTTTGCAAGTAAGTCGTGAACCTTTTCTTCAGAACGTAAAGAAGTATAGGGTGGCGATGCAAAGTGGATACCAACAAGCTCTACACCTCTTTTTGCCATCATATATGCAGCAACAGGACTATCAATACCACCTGAAATAAGAAGCATACCTCTGCCGGAAGAACCAACGGGCATACCACCGGCACCTTTTATCTGATTACCACGGATATAAGCTCTGTCACGGATTTCGACAACCACGGTAATATCAGGATTTTTAACCTGAACACTTAAATGGGGGAAGCACTCAAGAAGCTTGCCACCAACTATTGCAGAAATTTCAGGAGAAGTTAACGGAAATTTTTTGTCAGAACGTTTTGCTTCAACCTTAAAGGTTTTTGCTTCAATTAACTGATCTTTTAAATAAACGGGAGCAATTTCAAGAATGTTATCAATGTCTTTTTCAGCAACAGCTGCTCTTGAAAAGCCTGCAATACCAAAAACTCTTGAGATTTCATCAGCAGCACCATCTAAATCAACGTTGTCATCAATAGGGTTTACTGTAATAGTTGATTGAGACTGTTTGAGTTCAAATGAACCGAAGGGTTTGATTCTCCAACGGATATTTTTCATAAGTATTGCTTCAAATGATGATCTGTTCAAGCCTTTGAGGGCAAGTTCACCGTCTTTTATAAGGATTATTTCTTTCATAACGTTCCTTTCGAAATTATCGTTTCTTTCCGTATTTTTTTGACGCTTCTTTTACTGCGTCTATAAGCAAATCTATTTCGTCTTCAGTGTTATAGCGTGAAAGGCTTATTCTTACTGCACTGTCTATTATTTCCGGGCTGAGTCCCATAGCAGTTAAAACAGGACTTCTGTGACCCATTTTACAAGCAGAGCCGGCAGAAATATAAATACCCTTTTCACTCATAAAGTTAACTATAGGTTGGCTCGGTAAACCGAGAATTGAAATGTTTATGATATATGGAATTGCATCTTCCGGTGAGTTTATTGTTACACAAGGTAAATCAGCAATACCATTGATGAATCTGTTTTTTAAAGTCTGAACGTAGCTTGCGTTTTCAGAGACAGCAAAAGCTTCCTGTGCTGCAGCACCAAAGGAGAGTATTGCCGGTACGGCTTCGGTGCCTGAGTGAATACCTTGCTCCTGTCCACCACCAAGGATGTAAGGCTTAACAATTCCTTTTGATTTTAAATATATTCCACCAACACCCTTAAGGGCATGTATTTTGTGACCACTTACGGTAATTATATCTGCATCAATATTTTTTGGTGTAACGGGAATTTTTGAAAGCGCCTGAATGCAATCGGAATGAATTATAGCAGGGGAGTTATTTCTTCTGATTGCAGGACGGATTTTATTGACGGGTAAAATTGAACCGACTTCGTTATTAACTGCCATACACGAAACGAGAATTGTATTTTTATCAATAGCAGAAAAGAACTCGTCTTCATTGATTTTACCATTTTTATCAGGTGAAATACGTATAACCTCTGCACCTTTTGATTCGAGAAATTTAATTGGCTCTGAAACACTTGGGTGTTCAATTGCAGTTGTAACTATTTTATTGCCCTGACGTTTCATTTTTTCAAATGAACCGAAGATAGCTGTATTGTTAGCTGTTGTTCCTGATGAAGTGAAATAAAAGGAGTTTTCATTAACCCCCAATAACCTGGAAACCTGTTTTCTCGCCAGCTTTACCTGGGTTGAAGCATCAAGACCGATTTCGTGTAATGAAGAAGGGTTGCCCCAACAATTACTTATTGCGTTATTAACGGCTTCAACTGCAGATTTACACGGCTTAGTTGTTGCACTATTATCAAAATAAGCTGTCAAATGGCACTACTCCCTCACTATATTTACAATCTAGTAAATTATACTATATTACTGTGGTTTTTGTAAATGGGTTTTAATGAACTTTTATTATAAATTTATTGAATAAATTATTAAATATGGGAAAAACTCCGTTGTGTAAACATACAGATACTTAAAAGGAGTTTTTTTATGAAAAAAAGCAAACGAAAATTTATAAGAATTGTTAGCTTTTTAACCTCATTTATAGTTGTTCTTACAATCTGGGGTGGAGTTACAACTTACAAGCTTTCCAGGGTTAAAAGACAAATAAAAGCATCTCAGGAAAGAGCTTTGACCCAATTCGGAACTTATATGGATGATATTGATCTCAACTTACAGAAATGCCTGTATTCTTCTGGTAAAACAATGCTTGCAGACATTTCTGCAGACCTGTGGCGTTCAAGCACATCAGCAAAACAAAGCTTGTCAGAGATAACTGACGGAAACACAGAAATTTCCGGCATTTATAAGTTCCTTTCTCAAGTTGGAGAATATACGCTTTCTCTTAATAACAAACTGTCTGCAGGTGAGACAATAACAAAAGAAGAAACTGAAAATCTGAAAAAATTAAAAGGGTATTCTCAAAAAATTTCTGAAAACGTTAATTATTTGATTGAACAGGAAGAAAATGGTTTTCTGGATTTTGAAGAAGTTAAATCTACACTTCAGAGTGACGGCAGCGACAGATTATACCTTTCTGATGAACTTAATGATACAAATCAGGTAATAGAAGATTATCCCACACTTATTTACGATGGACCGTTTTCCGATCATATAGACAGAAAAGAATCATCATTATTGAAAAATCTTGATGAGATTTCTCAGGAAAAAGCACAAGAAAAGGCAGCTTCATTTTTAAATATAAAACCTGATGAATTATATTTTTTGTGTAAAACAAACAGTAATATGAGCACGTACACTTTTTATAATCCGACAACCACAATTTCAGTTACTCAAAAGGGTGGTTTAGTTTCTTCAATGCTCACATCTTCTTATGCCGGTGAAAGCAAATTAACAACCGGGCAGGCTATTGAAAAAGCTAAAGAATTTCTCAAAAGAATAGGTTATTCCAATGTTAAAGAAAGCTATTATTCTACCAATGATGGTATATGCACAATAAATTTTGCTTATTACGAAGATGGTATAACCTATTACACAGATTTAATAAAAATCAGTATTGCCCTTGATGATGGTGAAGTTTCAGCCTTCGATTCTACAGGATATTTAATGAACCACAAAAAAAGAAATATTCCTGATAACACACAATATACCCTTGAATCGGCAGCAGATCTTTTAAAGAAGGATTTGCGTATTTTAGCATATAAAAAGGTATTAATTCCGACTGATTGGGAAACAGAAATATATGCTTATGAATACAGGTGTATGGCTGAAGATTCACAGGAAATATTAGTTTATATTGACCCTGTTACAGGTGAAGAAAAGGATATTCTTATACTCTTATATTCTGACGGTGGAGTGCTTACTAAATAAGAATAAAAATGTTTTTTGGGTTAATAATTATAAAGGAGTTAAATAATTATCTCCTGAAAGGGTGTGAGATTATGAAAAAAATAATTGCAATTATCGGAGTTGTTGTTCTTATCAGCTGTCTTGCAATAGTTTTAACAGGCTGTGGTGGAGATGAAAATACAACTACTACAACCACAAACAATATAACAACTACTGAAAATATTACCGAAAATCCCGGTATGGTAACAGATGAGTCTGAAAGCGACGAAAACGGAATAATCGGTGATATGGTTACCGATATGTCTGAAATGGCATCTGATATGATGACAGATGTTTCAGAAAATTTACCAAGAATGGCAAGATAAAAAAACCGACAAGACGTAAGCTTATGCAAACTGTCTTGTCGGTATTTTTTTAGAATGTTATTTTTTGTTCTGCAAGAACGTTTCCGTTACTGTCCAAAAGCTGGAATGTAACACCGTAATTAGTGAATTTTGTAGGGGGATAAGAAACGTAAGAAGAGTTCTTTTCTGCAGAGAGTGTTACTGATTTTGATTGAGAATAACCAAACTGGGTTTTGTATTTTATAGATAAACGTTCACCGTAAAGTGATTCATCTTCAACAACAACATGGAAATAACATGTTTTGCCGTTGTCGAGCTCGGACAGTGAAGTTTCCAGATCGGATGTTGAATAGTTAACAAAAGCCTTGATTTTTCCTGATGTAACGTTAGCAGAACCGAGAAGCTGAGTTCTTAACTCTGCACTGTTTCTGTATTTTGCTAATGCAAGCTCGTTAAGATATGTTACCGTTGTTTCGTTTTCAGCAACAAAATTCTCTGTTACGTAAACGTATTTTGCTTCGTTTATTTTTTCAGAAGCATCAGAATATTCAGGTATTGTGTTCAATAATTCGATAGCCTGAGCAACTTCTTTGTTTTCAATGTGAGCAACAGCTTTTCTGTAAATACATTCAGAAATCATTGTACTGCTGTCACCATATTCTGAAATAGATTTGAAATATTCGGTTGCTTTATCGTAATTGCCGTTATCCATTTCAATTTTTGCTAAAGAATATGTACAGGCTTGAATACGTATGCCACAGTCCTGATAATCGTCCAGATCTTTGTATTCTGCGATAGCTTCTTCAAAATTACCTGCTTCTTCAAGTTCGGTAGCCTTTGTATATATACTCTCGTTAAATTTTTCTTTACTGTCTTTGTAATCTTTTAAATCAGCAAAAACAGCTGCAGCATCATCATATTTACCACTTTTGAAAAGCTCAACACCGTTCTCGTATTTGTAATCGTTAATAAGTCCGGGGCCGAATTTATAACCTGCAAAAGCAACAGCTGCAATAATAATTATAAATAAAACAGCTACGCCTTTATGACTTTTCTTTTTCTTCTTTTTGCTTTCAGCAACCGTTGCAGTTTCTTCAATATTATCCTTATTGTCAGCAGTAACAATATCTGCTTCGGCAGCATCGGATTCAACAACATTTTCAACAGTTTCGTTGTCAGCTTCAGTATCTTCAGTTGTTTCTTCTACAGCGTCTTCAACAGCATCTTCAACAGTCTCAACCACAGCAGTATCAATGACTTCTGTAGTTTCTTCGTTAGCTGTTTCAACTTCTGTAACTTCATCTGCAACATCTTCAGATGATTCTTCTGATACAGCTTCAATTACTTCTTCGGAAATAATATCCGTAACAGCGTTTTCTTCGTCTTCTTCATTTTCAGCATTTGCTTCTACAACGTCTTCTGTTAAAACAACTGCTTCAGGTTCTTCGTCAGAAGCTTCTTCAGCATCTTCAGCAATTTCAATAACAGAATCATTTTCTGTAGATTCAATTTCAATAACGTCTTCAGTAATTTCAGTTGGTTCGACAACATCTGTTTCTTCTGCAGTTGTATCACTTACAACGTCAACAAATTCAGGAGTTTCTTCAACTTCAGGTTCGACTACGGGTTCAATAATAACAACAGTTTCGGTCTGCATATCGATATTTTCGTCGAAATGCTCTTTATAGCTTTCTTCAAGAAATTCGTATGAAATGCCTTTGAGCTTTGTTCCTATTGCAGCAGTACCTTTAATGGTGTTGTACTGTCCTTGCTCAAGAATTTCTGCAAGCTCGGTGAATTTTACAGATTCGTTTAAAAGGAATTTGTATTTGTCGTAGCTCTTTTCAAAGAACATAACAATACAACGATAGTAAATTTCAAGGTTTTTAATATCGTTAGAAAGAATACCTGTAAATACTGTGTGAGCAGCAATGTTATCACAGATTTTCTGGTATTTATTGTTACCGACCTCTTCTGCAATTTCGTTGCTTACAAAGAAACAGTCAGAGAATTTAACAGAAAGCTGAATAGCGTTTCTTTCATTAAATGCATTAACAACGTCAATTAAAGAAGAACGGAAAGCACGTGCTTCTTTCTGAATATCAAGAACAGTTGCAACCTGCTTTTTGATTTTTTCAGCATCAGCATCGGCAAAAAGTCTGATGTGTGATTCGGTGAGAGCAACTTCTACTTTTTTTGCTTCGTCATTTGCAATAGCTATATATTGAGGGAGAAGGTCATCAGAAATATCTTGAAGAGCTTCAAGAATTTTAGTGTAAGTCTCTTTTAAAGAAACGGTATCTTCGTCAAAATTATAAGCGTCGCAAAGAGCTTTATAAATAATAGCTCGTGGCTCAGCACCGTTTTTTACGATATATTTCATAAGGTAGTCATCAACACCTGAGAGATTACCTTCGTTAAAATACTGTATTCCCAAAAGAAGATTTTCTTCTTCGGCAGAAAAAGCTGCTCCACAAGATGGGCAAACTAAGTTGTCACCATCGTTCTGAAGGTAAGCATTTTTACATTTTGTGCAAACGATTCTAATCATAAATTAACCTCGCTTAATTCTAAGTGGGTAAAATTCTACCCATATCTATTCACATAATAACACAAAACGACCGTTCTTTGCAATATTTTATTACAAATATATTGCAAAAACGGTCGAAAATAGTAACAAAATTGTTATTTCTTGGCTGGTTTATGTATTTTTTTATTTTTTTACCTTAGTTATCCACAGTTCACAAAGCTTGAAACCTTCTGTGTTTTCTTCAATTTTAAGGTTTATTGTGCCGTTTATTATTGTGTTCTTTGGTATAAAATATTCTGCACTTTCAAAACCTTCTGTAAGAATGGCTTTATCAAAAGATTCGTTTTTAGTGCCGCCGTATCTTTTTCCATCATAAATCACAACGTCATTATCTATTACTTTATGGTGCTCAATTCCAGAGTCGTTTTCGGATTTATAAGCAATTCGTAAGGTGTAATCGCAATCGGGAGCAAGTCCACCGAAAAATGCCTCAAAATTAAAGTGATCAAAAAGCTTTGTCATACCCATAGGTAAGGGGTTTTCTTTTGTGTATGGACGGTCAGCCTGAACATCCATATAAAACTCACCCTTCTGGCGTGTACCTAAGGTGTTTAAATTGTGAAGTGCTACAGAATAATATACTTCTTCGGGTTTTGATTTTCGTGCATCAAGAACAGCTTTTAAACAGGCTGTTTTCTCGCTTTCAGAAAGCTCTGAAACGCTTTCACATTTTTTGAGTAAAAATGCTTTATCGGTAACGTTATTGTCAATAGTTTCAAGGGTTGCACCACGTTCCCAACTGTCTGCACAATAATGTTCTACGTCGAGCTGTAAGCCTATTAATTCAAATAATTTCTGACCAAGAAAATCGATTTCATTTCTTAAATTTACATAGCTTTCATCAAAAGGTTTTTTCAACTCTTCAACAGCGTTTTTAAAATCATCGTTATTGAGATAGCATTCAAAATTCCTTATGAGATTGAGCTCAAAAATACGTCTCATTTTCACGAGCTTATCGCAACAAGCTCTGAAATAAAGCTGGGTAAATCGCCAGTTTTCAGACAGCTTCGGATAATCTTTTTTCAGCTCGCAAAAGCCCTTATAAGCTATATCAATACAAGGGTTTTCTTCAGGTGCATTCTGCCAGTTTTTCTCTAAAAGTAAAATTAAATCGGCAATTTTTTCTTCGTCTGCACCGGGCATATAGTATCTTGCGTAATCAAGAAGAATTTCATAAAGGTCGGTGTTGGCATTAAACTCCAAAGCACTCCATATAGCTTTGTTGACGTCATCGTGAACACCTTCTGAATAACTTACGCTACCTATTGTGTATGGTGAAAAAATTCTGTGAAGTGTACGTAATTCGGTTGGTCTTGGGTTTACACTTTCCCTTGAAAGCGTTGCTGCGTATGAAAAATGCCAGTCGTCCTCAAGGAAATTAACGGGATATTCACAACGCAGATTATGGGTGATATCCGGATAGAATCGCATAGGATATTTGTCGGGGATACGTTTTCTTAATTCGTGAATGGGGTAGGCGTGATTAGGCCCCATAATTACTGCATCAATTTCATCGGGCAGTGATGATAATTCATTTGTAAAAACTTCTCCCCAATTTTTATGCTGGTGAGGAGCCTGTGCTGATGGGTGCATTTTTGCATTGGGATGGTATTTTTTTAATACTTTTTCAATTTTTCTGCAACGGTCGACAAAAACGTCGGCAGTAAGGCTGCCGGGATCGCCTCCGGGTGGGAAAACGTAGTCAAGACGGGGGATAGATGAATATAACTTTTCACGAAGTTCAAGAGCTTCTTCTTCGGTTTCTTTATCGTCGTTAGCGTGCCATAAAGAAACGTCTAAATCAATAGTATCAGCAAGGCGTGAAGCCTCTACAAGAAACTCATACTGTTCGTATTTCATAAGACGGTTTCTGAAGTTTTTATCGGGCTTTGTGCCATTGTGTTCGACAGTATTTGCCCCGAAAGCCATCATATCAAGATAATATTGAAAATACTGATCATAATCCCACGCATCATAAGTGTTTGGGGTTGTTCTGTAACCAATCTGATGACCACGGATTTCCTTTTGTGGTGAATAGAAACCATCAATATTTTGTACGAGAATATTTTCACCTTTTTTAAATTCGGTTTTTCTTAAAAAATGTGAATAAGCAAAAATAAGTGCCCTTATAGTTTTTCCGTAAAACTCGATAGCTTCATCATTTACTACGATTTTGTAGCAATCCTTGCTCTCAAATTCGGGCGAAATAATAAAAATAAAATTAGCCTTGTTTTCATTGAGTGTGCAAGGTGCATCAGTTCTTTTACTAAGCTCTGTAATAAATAATTTTGCTGCTGAAATTTCTTGTGGATTAACAGCTTTAATGTTAAATTCGGTAAAAGAGATATTCATAAGCTCCTCCGATAATATATTTTATAGTTCGATTTTATCATACCTTAAACTTTCGTTCAACAAAAAGTGAGTTAATTTTATTTTTGACTTGAAATTTTTATTGCCTATGGTAAAATGTAAGAGGTTTATTTATTTTATTTGAACGGAGATTTTCTAATGAATGCTTTTACAGTAAAATGGTACACAAAATTCTTAACTTCTCTTTTGGGTTATACCCCCGATCTTAAAGTTGCAATGAAGTTAAAAAATGAAGGTAAATGGGAAGAATATAAGCCTTTAGTTGACAGCAAGGTACGTGAATGGCTTATTCCTTTGATAGATTTAGCAGGTGTTGATTTTGTAGTAAAGGGTGTTGAAAAGGTTCCTGCAAATGAGCCTATTATTTACACTCCTAACCACGCAGGTATGTTCGATATTCCTGCAGTATTTCTTAATGCACCGACAATGCCTATGTTTATTGCAAAAAAAGAACTCAGTGCATTCCCGTTTTTAAAACAATGGATGTGGGTGCTTGACTGCGTATTTGTTGACAGAAAAAATAAGGACGGTGCTCGTTCATCACTTCATCAGGCTATTGATATGGTTAAAAACGGCAGAAGCCTTGTTATCTTCCCTGAAGGTACACGTAGCAAAAACGGTGAGCTTGGTAAATTTAAAGGTGGAGCTATGAAAATAGCTATGGAAACAGGTGCAAAGGTCGTTCCTGTGCTTATTGAAGGTTCAAGAGAACGTCTTGAAGCAACCGGTAACGTTACTCCCGGTACAGTTTACGTAACCTTCCTTGATCCTATTGAAACAAAAGGTCTTACAAAAGACGATTTCTTTAAGATGCCTGATGAAATCAGGGCTTTACTTCAAAAAGAAAGAGATAATGCTAAAAACGCTTAATTGAATAAGTCAGAAAATAAAAAACGGCAGTACGATTCATTTCCGAATTGTACTGCTTTTGTTTTTTTGTCATATTTTTATTTGAATTCCCATTTAAATAAAAGGATTCCACCGATTGAAATAATAACCCCCAAAAGCTTCTGCCACTGAAAAGCAACCTTTTCTACACCAAAAAGTCCGAAAAGCTCTATCAGATATGCAACAACAAGTTGAGCTGTAACGATTATCATAACAGCTTGTGCAGGTCCCAGCCCTGTCATACTTTTTATTACGGTGTAAGTTATCAGTGCACCAAGTATACCACCTAAAAGCATGTACTTGTTATCAATCTTAAAAAGGGCTGAAAAAGCACCTTCTTTGCCTGTGAAAAACCATGCAGCAATGCAAAAAAGCAGGGCAGTAAACTGAACGAATGAAGACGAAACCCAGACAGATGTCTGTTTAGTAACACCCTCGTTAAAAACGCCCTGTATACTCATTAAAGCCCCTGAAATTATAGCAGTAATAACACCAATCATAAAATCACCCGGAAATATTATCACCTTAAATTTGAAGATAATACAAAATAAAACAGATGTGAGCCGTAAATGGATCACATCTGTTTTCATTAATATTTATTAAAAGATTATCTTTCTTCTCTGAAATAGTTAAGGCCAAGGTTTTGTGGGGGTTGATTTTCTTTTTTGTTCATCATACTTGTTACAATTAAAACAATAATTGTAATTACGTAGGGTAACATTTTCAAAATTTCTCTTTCCGAGAATGAAATGTTTCCGAAAACAAAGGCTGCAATATATAATGCACCGAAAAGATAGGAGCCTACTATTGAAACGTTTGGCTTCCATAATGTGAAAATAACAAGAGCAATAGCAAGCCAACCAAATGCCTCAATAGTTGATGCGTTTTCCCAGCTACCCTTAACGTAGTCCATGATGTAGAAAACTCCACCAAAGCCTGCAATACCACCACCTACTAAAATAGCAACATATTTGTACAATGTTATATTAACGCCCATAGCATCTGCCGTTGCAGTATTTTCACCGATTGCACGAAGGTTAAGACCAACTTTAGTGCGATTAAAGATAAATGTGGTAATCAATGCAATAAATATTGCAAAATATACGTAAAATCCGTGACCAAATAACAGTTTTACCACACCATCTGAGTTTTCGGTGAATGGCAAGCATTTAGCAATAATTTTGCCTGCAGTAGAAAAGTTGCTTTTATCAACGTATGAATGCATTAAAAACTGTGTCAGACCATTACCGAAAATTGTAATTGCAAGACCTGTAATATTCTGGTTGCAACGGAATGTTATTGTAATAACAGCATAAATTGCAGCTGTGAGAGAAGCAAAAAGAAAAGCACCGAAAAGTGATGAAAGTATCAGTAAAATCCATGATGCGCTTTCAGGAGTTTTAATGATGCTCATATAAAGGCTAACAAAAAGGCAACCACCAACAGTACCTGTACACATAATACCGGGAATGCCGAGGTTCAAGTGACCGGCTTTTTCTGTAATTGTTTCACCGATACAGCCGAAAAGAAGAACTGTGCCAATTGCAATTGCACTCATTAAGAACGTAATAATCATTTCTTAATTTCCTCCTTTTCTTTTTTTCTGAAAACAAGCTTGTAGTTAATAAAGAAAGCGCAGATAATAACTGCAAAATAAACAATACCAACAACTATGTTTGATATTGAATCATTTGTAAACATAAAGGTTTTTCTGACTTCAACCATACCTTTGGAAATAAAGGTAATAAAAAAGCTTGTAAGCATAATAAGTAAGGGATTAAATGTAGCAAGCCAAGTAGCCATAATGCCTGTAAAGCCCATGTTATTTGCTGAAGCAGTACTGACGGTATGGTTAATTGAACCTGCAAGAATAAAGCCTACAAGACCTGCAATAGCACCTGAAAGTATCATCGTTCTGATAATAACCTTATCAACCTTGATGCCGACGTATTTTGCAGTATTGATGCTTTCGCCGACAACCGAAATTTCATAACCGTGCTTAGCCGAACGAAGGTAAATATACATTGCAACTGTAATCACTACGAATAAAATAATAGGTAATAAATATTTGTTACCTAATTCGGGAACATTACCGTATTCGATTGGTGCAAGAACACCTGAACCTGATTTTACCCAGATCGTGATACACAGGGAAACAAGACCTTGAGCAATATAGTTCATCATAAGGGTAAATAAAGATTCGTTAGTGTTAAATTTTGCTTTGAAAATAGCGGGAATAACTGCCCATATAGCACCGGCAGCCACGCTTGCGATAAGCATAAGAAGGATAATAACAGAATCATCTACCTTACCACCAAGGTAGAACATACAAGCGATTGCAGAAAGACAACCCACAAGAATCTGTCCGTTGCCGCCCAGATTCCAGAATTTCATTTTAAATGCAGGGAGCAAGGCCATTGAAGCACCCAGCAGAAGGGAGGTGTCCTGAAGTAAAAGCCAGAATTTACGTTCGCTTCCAAAAGCCCCTGTAAATAACGACTGAAAGAAATCTCCGATACCTTTTTCAGAAAACAAAACGGAAATCAAACCACTTAAAAGTAAGCCGCCAACAATAGCGATGGAATAAATCAGAATGATTTTCGGGAATTTAATGTTATCCCTTTTAACAATTCTGACAAAGGGTTCTTTTAGATTGTTTTTATTCTTTTTCATTCCGTCACCTCATTTTTATCAGATTTTACCATAAGAAGACCGATTTCATCTTTGGTAGTTGTTCTGGCATCAACAATGCCTGAAATTTTACCACCACTTAAAACAAGTATTCTGTCACTGAGTGCCATAAGAACATCAAGATCTTCACCTACAAAAATAACAGAAACACCTTTTTGTTTTTGGTCGTTAAGGAGATTGTAAATGGTGTAGGATGAGTTGATATCAAGTCCGCGAACAGGATAAGCAGTCATTAAAATTGCAGGTGCTGCTGCAATTTCTCGGCCAACAAGAATCTTTTGAACATTACCACCTGAAAGCTTTCTTACTGCTGTATGGGAATCAGGGGTGTTAACTTCTAACTCATTGATAATTCTGTCAGCAAGGTCTGATGGAGTTTTTCTGTCAAGGAATAACGATTTGCCTTTTCGATAACTACGAAGCATCATATTATCAATAATGCTCATACTTCCTACAAGACCCATACCGAGTCTGTCTTCGGGGACAAAGGAAAGGCGGATACCGAGTTCACGAATTTCTCTCGGCGATTTATCCTTCAAATCAATAACCTCATCCTCTTTGAAGAGTATTTTTTCCTCGTTAACAAGGTTTTTTATTTCTTTTTTAGTTAATTTATCAAATTTGATATCGTTTCCGTTGCTGTCTTTGAAAGCATTTTCATGGGCAAGCTCCATAACACGCTTGTAGGATTTGTGGTAGAAGGAAACGGGCTTGTCTTTTTTAGGGTGATAATAAGTCAATGTGCCTGAATCGTAGACGTTAAGCCCTGCAATAGCTTCAAGCAATTCTTTTTGACCTGAACCTGCAATACCGGCAATACCGAGAATTTCGCCACCAAAAGCATCAAAAGAAACGTCATCAACTACCTTATAACCGTCAGAGTTTTTTACGGTAAGGCCTGAAACGGCAAGTCTTAATTTAGTGTCAACAGGCTCTGTACGATTGATGTTAAGGTCAATTTTTTCGCCAACCATCATTTCTGTAAGTTCTTTTTCAGAGGTTTCAGAAGTGTTTACTGTTGCGATGTGTTCACCCTTACGTAAGACTGTTACTCTGTCGGAGATTTCCATAACCTCATTTAATTTATGTGTAATGATGATGATAGACTTTCCGTCATCTCTCATTGCTTTTAAAACTGTAAATAAGCTTCTGATTTCTTGAGGAGTTAAAACTGCTGTGGGTTCATCCAATATGAGAATATCAGCACCTCTGTATAAAACCTTAAGGATTTCAACAGTCTGTTTTTCGGAAACTGACATCTCGTATATTTTCTTATCAAGATTTATATTGAATCCGTATTTTTCAGCCATTTCTTTAATACGGTAATTTACTTCTTTAAGATTGTATTTTTCGTTTTCAATACCTAATGCAACGTTTTGTGCTGCAGTAAAAATATCAATCAGCTTAAAATGCTGGTGAATCATACCTACTTTATGCTCGAAGGCATCACGAGGGGAGCGAATAATAACTTCTTCGCCATTAATAAGAATCTTACCGGAATCAGGATAATAAATACCGGCAATCATATTCATAAGGGTTGTTTTACCACAACCGTTTTCACCGAGAATAGAGAGTATTTCTCCTTTATAAACGTCCAAGCTCACGTTATTGTTTGCAATGACCTTAGAACCAAACCTTTTAGTAATGTTTTTTAATTGTAAAATAACAGTTTTCTCCATAATAAACTCCTAAAAGCTTAATTGAATATCATTTAAGAAAGGCGAAGTTGTTGAGCTTCGCCTTTCTCTTTAATAAGTGAAAAAACTTATTAGTTTATGAGATTATTCAGTAACAGCTGTGATACCGTCAATGATTATGTTGAAGTAAGGAGCAGAACGCTTAGCACTTTCATTAACGAAAGTAATACCGTTTGCTGTTTCAACAACTTCTGTTTCGGGGATATAGTCACCTGCATCGTCAACGTCAGCGATAAATGATGTTAATGCTTTGCCGTCAACTGTGAATGTAGAACAGTCAAATACCTTGATTGTACCGTCCTGGAAGCCCTTCTTAACTTCGTCAAGCTTATCCTGTGTGCCTGCTGCTGCAGCACCGCCGAGAGCTGTGATTTCAACAGAGCCTGTAGCGATTGTACCTGTCCAGTCTGTATCAATAGCTTTGTCGTTCTGTACGCAGTCAATGATGTACTCGAAATAGGGAGCCCAGTTGATTCTTGAAGCGATGATGAATGTGTTGGGAGCCTTTTCTTCAGTTGAACCGTTGTAAGAAACGTTAGGAATGTTTTTCTCTTCACAAGCTGTGGGAGCACCCCAAGAGTCAGCGTGCTGAGAAATTAATTTGCAACCGTTGTCAATAAGAGCAAGAGCTGTTGTCTTTTCAGCTGCTTCATCATACCAAGAGTTTGTATAACGAACTTCCATAGTAGCGTTTTCAACGATTGATTTAGCACCGAGGTAGAATGATGTGTAACCTGAAATAACTTCAGCGTAGGGGAAAGCACCAACGTAACCGATTTTAGCATTTTCGTCAGAAACCTTGCCGTCCTGATCACCATAGAGTTCAACGAGCTTCATACCTGCTGCAACACCTGCAAGGTATCTGCCTTC
>JAZOSL010000131.1:0-5666 GCA_045657085.1 Acutalibacteraceae bacterium
CTGGATGTCAAGAACCTCTTATTATGGGTAAGGATAATGCAAACACAACAAACAGTTGGTTTAATTTAGGCAAAGTTCTTGAGCTTACTTTAAATAATGGTTATTCAACAATAACTGGTGAAAAAATAGGTACTGTATGCGAAGAAACTGATGCTTTATCTGCACTTAAAAATATTAGAGAACGTTTTTATAAAAATGCTCAGTATTTCTGTGATGAAATGGTTAAGGCTGCTAACGGTGCTTCAAGAGCAATTTCACATTTACCTGTACCTTTCTTAAGCACTGTTATGGGTGGTATTGAAAGTGGTTATGATACAAGAGATATAAATAACCAAGGTACAAAATATAACGGTAGCGGCTGTCTTATTCACGGCACAAGTGTTGTTGCCGATTCATTTATTGCTATTGACAAATTAATAGCTGAACGCCCTGAAGATGCACAGAATCTTCTTGATGCTTTAAAATGCAATTTTGAAGGATACGAAGAATTAAGAGAATTTTTACTTTCTGCACCTAAATTCGGTAACAATATTGACATTGTTGATACCGAAACTGCAGAATTGACTTCAAAAATTGCAGATATGGTAAGAGCACAGAAAAATTACCTTGGCAACAACTTCCGTCCCGACTTTTCAACCCCATCAACACATCTCCTTTACGGTTATTGGGTTGGTGCACTTCCTTGTGGCAGAAAATCACGAGATATGCTCAACTACGGTGTTGACCCACTCTATGGTGAAGCACAGAATGGTCTCGGTTTCCGTACACTTTCACTTATGAAACTCCCGTTTGATAAAATGTGTGGTGGTTATGCTTCTCACTTTGGTATTGACCCCAAATATTTTTCAAGTAATAATTATGAAGGTAAAGGTGTTGAATTCCGCGATAAGGTTATGAAACCTTTATTCTTTAACGAATTAAACACTAACGTTTCACCTTTCTATCTCTACGTTAACGTTACTACTGCAGAAATTCTTAAAAAGGTTCTTGCAGAGCCACAAAAATATGCACCAAGTGGTGTTTATATTATGAGAATCCACGGCACTTTCGTTAACTTTCTCGACCTTTCACCCGCAATTCAGCAGGATATCATCCGCCGTCTTGACCCCGCATCTACTGCGGTTATGTGCTGATATATGAAAATTTTAGGTATTGATATAGGAACAACAACTATAACATCACTTATACTTGATACAGATAAGAAAGAAGTTATAAAAAGTGTTACTGTCAGCAACGATTCTTTCGTTGACGGCAGAAGTTTCGAAAAGCTTCAATGTGTAAAAACAATAGTTGAAAAAGTAAAAGAAGCTGTAGCTATTGTTTGTAAAGAGCACACACCTGATGCTGTTGGTATCACAGGTCAGATGCACGGTATTCTTTATTTAGATAAAAATAACACGCCACTTTCTCATCTTATTATATGGCAGGATGCAAGAGGCAATGAGATATTCAAAGATAGTAAAACATACGCTGAGCATCTTACGGAAGAAACCGGTATAAAGGCTGCAAGTGGTTTCGGTCTTACAACTCATTTTTATAATCTTGTAAATAACGAAATACCCGAAAACGCTGTTATGATTTCTACCATACACGATTATATTGCAGGTCTTATTACAAACACTAAGCCTGTAACACATTCCAGCGATGCAGCAAGTCTTGGTTTTTATGATTTAAAAAACAACTGCTTTGATGCTGATGCATTAAAAAAAGCAAATATCGACAGTTGCTTTTTACCACAAGTTATCACCAACACCAACGTAATTGGTGAAACAAGCTGTGACTTCTTGCCCGATGGCATTCCTGTTGCAGTGGCAATTGGTGATAATCAGGCTAGTTTTATAGGTTCTGTAAACGATCCTGAAGGCTCTGTACTTGTTAACGTTGGCACAGGTAGTCAGGTTTCGTTCATAACAAAAACAGTCAAGCCTGTTTCTCAGGGAGAAATAAGGCCATTAACAGACGACAAATATATTTTTGTTGGTGCTTCACTTTGTGGTGGCAGAGCTTATGCAATATTAAAAAATTTCTTTTCGTTATGTGCAGATATGCTTGACGGCTCAAAGGATGATTTGTACAAGAAAATGGATTTATTATCCGAAAACTGCTTTACAATAAATAACGAGCTCTTGGTAAATTGTGAATTTTGCGGTACACGTGAGAACCCTAATTCACGTGGAAGCATAAGCAACATTGATACAGAAAATTTCACACCACAAAACCTTATTTGTGGCGTATTAAAAGGTGTTTCAGCCGAGCTCAAGGAAATGTATACTTCGGCAGATCCACTACTTTCTTTTACACCTAAAAAACTTGTTTGTTCAGGTAATGGTTTAAGAAAAAGTGAAGTGTGGCGAAAGATTTTTGAAAATGATTTTTCATTAACTGCCGAATTACCCTTACACAGTGAAGAAGCTGCCGTTGGTGCATGCGTATTTGCAATAGCAGCGATAAAAAAATACAATTGCATTGAAGATGCACAGAATAACCTTTTGAGGTGACAATATATGGATACAAAAACACTTGCTTCATATCCCGTATTTTTTGAAAAAAACAGAGTTTTCAGAGTATATCTCGGTGGAAAGCTTTTTTCCGACTTTTTTGGTGATGACAGCGAAGATTCTTTTTATCCGGAAGAATGGATTTGTTCTTCTACAAAAGCTTTAAATGAAGGCAGTACAGATGAATTTGAAGGTCTTTCAACAATCAAAGGTACAACCATTCATTTCAACGAACTTTTAGAAGAACAAAAAGAACTTATGCTTGGAAGCAGAAAGGGTTTGGACGTACTTGTCAAGGCTCTTGATTCTGCTATACGTTTACCTGTTCAGGCACACCCCGACAAAACTTTTTCAAGAAAGTTTTTTAATTCAGATTTTGGTAAAGCAGAATCCTGGTTAGTTCTCGGTGCAAGAGATGGTGCCTGTATCTATTTTGGATTTAAAGACGGAGTAACTGAAGAAGATTTCCGTAAAGCTGTTGACAGCAGTGAAACTGATAAAACTGCCATGGAAAACCTTCTGAATAAAATACCTGTTGAGCCCGGTGATGTTTATTTTATTCCTGCAAAAGCTGTACACGCTATAGGTCCCGGATGCCTTATTTTGGAAGTACAAGAACCAACCGATTTTACAATTCAGCCTGAAAGATGGTGTGGTGATTACCATCTTTCTGATAATGAAATGTATATAGGTTTAAATAAAGATGATGCATTAGGTGTTTTTGATTATTCTTATAATTTAGACAGAGTTTTAAATGAATGTAAAAAATCTCCTGTTACCATTTTTGAAACAGATGGTTGTAAAAAAGAAACTCTTATAAGCAAAAACGACACACCTTGTTTTAGTGTTGAAAGATATTTATTAACCAACGGCAAAACAGATTTGTTGGATGGTACTTGTGTTTACGTTATTACTGAAGGCAACGGTTATATTACTGATAATAACGATTACAAAAAGCAACTCAACAAGGGGGATTATTTCTTTATTCCGTGTTCCTGTGACAAAAAGTTTATAATTGAAACAGACGCTGATATAACTGTTGCAGTATGTAAACCACCGGAGGTAAAAAAATGATTGATACATTACTTAAAGTAAAAATCTGGACTGCTCCTGAAATAACAAAATTATTAAAATATTTAGAAGATTTTTCGGACGAAGAAAAATGCATTCTTATTGACGATATTGCAAAAGAGCTTTTAAAACGTGGTGACAAGGATAACGTATCTGCAGCAGAAGTTTTACTTGTTTATGCAACACAGCATTTTTTCAATGTAGAAGATAACAACTATAAAGCCATTGTTTATTATCGTTTAGGTCAGCTTTATGAGCATAGCCGAGAGAATTTTGTTAAAGCTTATACTTATTATAACAAATACACACTTAACAACACACGTAACGACGGTAATCATTCAATACTTTTAAGAGCATTGATTCTACGAGACAACTTCACATATTCTGATGAGCTTGAAAAAGAATTCAGACAAAGCCTTGGCGAAGTTGATCTTGGACTTAAAAGCGACAGGCTATACGAAAATATCGGCAGACTTATTATCGCCGGTAAAGAAGGCAGAGATAAAGATGTTGAAGAAATCACCAAAAGATTAAAAGGAATAGTAAAAACTGAATTACTTGTTTTCCCGGACCTCATTACAAGAAAAGACACAATAAGAGATACGCTTGACGTGCCGTTAAAGGTAATTCAGTTTGTTGAGCAATTATAATCTACAAAACACAAAAGAGATAACACATCTTTTAGATGTGTTATCTCTTTTTTATATTTACTGAAAGAAAAAATAAAATAGCCGAACGTTCTTACGAACACTCGGCTATTCTTACGCTTTATTATTAATTACCACCTGTTACCAAAATGGTTACCGTTGTTGGTATGACCGTTATTGGTGTGACCGTTGTTGGTATGACCATTATTACTATTATTGTTATCTTTATTGAATTTGTGGTTGTTTGCATGACCCCAATTCAAATAACCTTTTTCAATATAGTATTGTTCACCGTTATGTTCAACATAACCTTCGTAATCCCAATCAATAACACCATTCTCAACATAGAACCAATTACCTTGGTAATTTACGAGACCTGTATAATCCCAATTTATAGCACCGTTCTCCACGTAATACCAGTTGCCTTCGTAACAAACAAGATTACTATAACTCCAGTTTATCCAACCACCGTCTACATAATACCAACCACCACGATAATGTGTAAGATTTCGATAACTCCAGTTAATTGTACCATTTTCTACGTAGTACCAACTACCACAGTAGAAAACAAGACCGGTGTAGTTCCAGTTTATGGCACCGTTTTCAACATAATACCAATTACCCTGATATGATACCAAACCTACATATTCATAATTAATTTGACCGTTTTCTAAATAAACCCATGTATCGTTGTATTTAGCAAGACCACAATAGTTAGGATTTAATACACCTTTTTCAACACAATAAATCTCGCCGTTTTCTTCATACATACCTGTATAATTCCAGTTAATTGTACCGTTTTCTACATAGTAATATGAACCATAATACTCAACAAGACCTGTGTAATTCCAATTTATAGCACCGTTTTCTACATAGTACCAATTGTTGTTATATGATACCAATCCTATATAACCATAGTCAACAGCACCATTAACGAAATATGTCCATACACCATTGTAATTAGCAAGACCTGTGTAATCAGGTTTATATTGACCCCATTCTACGTAGTAAAGTTTTCCGTTTTCTTCATAGAATCCGTTGTAGTACCAGTTAATAACACCATTCTCAACAAAGTAATATGTACCATAATACTCAACAAGGCCTGTGTGTTTTACGAATCGTCCGTTACTATCAACACAATACCAATTGAACCAATACCAAACGAGTGAATACTTTTCTGTTTCTACTTCTTCAAATACGATCACGGGAATAATTTCTTCATTTCGGCATTCACAAACTGAACAAAGCTGATATTTTAAGCCTTCTTCTGTTTCAGATGCTTCTTTTTCAACTATCCATTCACCAAATGCATGATTTCCTGTTGCTTCAATAACAGTTACGTCTGCTTTAGCATCACACTTTGAACAATGATGCGATTTTTCGCCTGCTACAGCACAAGTTGCTTCAATGTCTACTGTCCAATCTGCTGCATAATCGTGCCCAAGAGCAT
>JAZOSL010000132.1:0-16744 GCA_045657085.1 Acutalibacteraceae bacterium
CCTTGTTGGAACAAGTCCTCTGACGTTACATTCGAAAATCTTCGTGCTGACGGTGCATTTCTTGTTTCATCAGAGCTTAAAGACGGTGAAGTTTCAGCTTTAACAATAAAAAGCCTTATGGCTAGAAATTGTACTGTTCAATGTGATGGTATTAAATCTGTAATTAATAAAGCAGATAATAAAGAGATTCCTTACGAAAGAAATGGAAACACAGTTTCTTTTGAAACACAAAAGGATGCAGAATATATTCTGATATAAAAGTAAAAATGCAGTTACACAAAGGCGTGTAACTGCATTTTGTTATAGAGCTTTGTATTTATGCGACGCATTTTTTAACTAAGAGGAATGCGCCTGCGATAAGTGCCAAGGGGAGTAAAAGCACTGCACCACCGGCAAACAATAAGCAGATTATAAGAGTGGGCAAAGCGATTGCAAATAAAAGTATTGCTATAATTTTTGTAATTCCCCACGTGATTTTGAAGGTGAGTATAATTGCCTTAATAAAAAGCCAGGCAAATAAAAGT
This sequence comes from Acutalibacteraceae bacterium, assembly GCA_045657085.1. Taxonomy (GTDB): domain Bacteria; phylum Bacillota; class Clostridia; order Oscillospirales; family Acutalibacteraceae; genus DTU089. The sequence goes on from JAZOSL010000132.1 coordinate 525, forward strand.
GTAATTGCGATTTCAAAAATGGTTTCTATCATTGTTAATTCTCCTTTATGTTAATGATTTTATTTTTTAATTCAATTCCCAGGTTCTTTGAGTATTCGGGATTGTTTTTTATTTTTTTTGTTAGCTTGATAGCTAATATTCTTTGCTTGGGTGGCATACAAACACTCCTTTGTTTATATTATTCATTGATTACCTTTTGTGACTATATCTTACCATTTGTGAGAGCTTTATAGAATAACAATAACTGCAAAAACAGATACCGCTTTTTGACAATAAATGCAAAAACGTTCGGATTTTTTATCCGAACGTTTTTTGAGTTTTATTGATTTAATAATGCTTCGTATTTTTCTTTATCTATTTTATTATCTGCAATCATTTGTTCAACCCAAAGCTGTAAGGTTTCAACGGTAATTGAAATTTTTTCAAGTTCTTTCTGAATGAAAACAAAATCTTTAATTTCATCATATTCAATATTACCGTCTGCAGTAATTTCAATTAATCTTTCCTGACTCTTTTTCATAGAGTTAAGTGAAGAAAGCATCTCAAGAACAATCTGGGCAAGGTTTTTAACTTTGATTTCAGGCACATATTTCTTACCGATGGGGCACTCCTTTGAACAATAGTGGTTACAAAGAGTTGGCTCACCATATATTTCTGAAAGAAGCATAACTTCTTCAGGATGTATTTCAAGTTTGCCATTTTCAATTCTTTCAAGTCTTTCAGGCTGTAAGGGTGTGCCTGAATCAATTGCAATATCGCAAACCTTGTCACGTGTCATATTGTGTTCTTTTCTTATAGCTTTATAAATACTGTCTGCCATATTTATTCTCCTGTTTTTTAGTGTGTAAATATTGGGTAATTAAAAGCATTCAATTACGTCAGAATCTGCTTTAACAAGAGCTATAAATTCATCAATATTAGCTTTTATGGTATAAGTACCTTTTGTGTATCTGGTTTTGTCTTTTGTTAAAATCCACTCACCGTCAGGTATATATACCGTTTTTTCTGTTTGACCTTGTTCAACAATTGGTGCAAAAATAATATCATCACCAAACATATATTGGCTGTCCAGTGTATAGCAGATTTCGTCTTCTGGGTACTCAAAAAACATAGGTCTCATAACGGGATAACCCATTTTTGATGCAGTATCCATTTGTTTGTGTATATATGGCCTTAATTTCTCGCGTGTGAAAATAAGGTCTTTAAGGATCGGAAAGTTTTCGTCACCAAAGCTCCATATTTCATTGGGATCTCCGCTTGGCTCCTTTAAACCGGGAGTTGGTTCAAAGTGACGATGCCTTGTTCCGTGTAGTCTCATAACGGGGCTGAAAAGACCAAACTGAAACCAACGTACAATTAATTCTCTGAAGTATTCTGTTGTGGTGTCACCACCGTAAAATCCACCTATATCCGTATTCCACCAGGGGATACCACACATTGAAATATTAAGACCGGCTTTAACCTGACAAGCAAGACTTTCGAATGTGGATTCAATATCACCCGACCAGACAAGTGAGCCGAACTTCTGGCTACCTAAATATGCACATCGGGTAAGGGTTATGATGTCGTCTCTGCCGATGGATTTGAATCCGTCATAAGCAAGCTTTGAATAGTAGTAGGGGTATAAAAGAGCAACCATATCACCTCTGCCCTTGTACCAGATAAGGTTATCAAAATGCTCAGGATGTATTTCAGGTTCAGCCTCGTCAAACCAAAGGGCATCAACACCGTTATCGATGTAATTCTCTTTTAATTTTTTCCAAACGTATTCACGTGTGGCTGGGTTTGTAACGTCAATTTCGTTTTGCCAACCATAAAAATCAAAAACTCTGTCAGGTCCACGAGTTGTTCGCATAAGCATATTGTTGTTTCTCATATACCAGTAGTTTTCACTACCATTGTTTATAGTTGGCCACATCGAAACTACAAGCTTTGTGTTCATAGTGTGAAGTTCATCGGTCATTGCCTTAACGTCAGGCCAGTATTTGGGGTCGAATTTATAATCGCCTTGTTCTGTCCAGTGAAAATAATCAGCGATGATAACCGAAAGGGGAATACCCAATTCTTTGTATTTTCTGGCAACATTCAATAATTCTTCCTGTGTTTCATAACGAAGGCGACATTGCCAGAAGCCTGTTGCCCACTCAGGCATCTCGGGTGTGTGACCTGTTAAATCTGCAAGGGTTGTACAAGCTTCTTTCGGGTTTCCTGCAATTACAACGAAATCCATAAACCTACAACAGTCACAGCTCCATCTCGTACGATTGTTTGAGAGCTCACAAAGACCTGTTGACGGATTGTTCCAGATAAAACCATAGCCTAATGATGAATAAACGTAGGGGATAGTGCATTTGGCATTAACGTTTCGTATATCAATTGATGATCCTTTAAGGTCAAAACCATTATCCCAGCTATGTCCAAGACCGAAAAAATGCTCCTTTTCATTAGGTTCAAATGTAACACGTGCAGTCCACAGTCCACTTCCTTTATTATCAAAGTGACGGTAGTTGCTGTGGAAAGTGAGTTCGGGTTTTTCTTCAATGATTTTTTTACCGTTACTAAAAAAAGTGAGTTTACCGTCAGGCTCAAGCTTTACCATCAATTTACCGCAGGTAAGTGTTACATGGTTTTCGTATTCTTTAATTTCACACTCTGCTTTTTGAGGCATCAGAGTATAGTTTTCGTCTATTACCTGACAATCAGGAAATGCCTGAAAACGAATAGCATTGTTACCACAAGGTGTAATTCTTATTAATTCGGTATATCTCATATATAGAAGTTCATTTTCTTTTATGGTAAGATTATCCATATTAACACTTCTCTTTCAAATGAATTATTGCTGGTTACAGGATACCATAAAACGAACAATTTTTCTATGCTTCAATATAACAAAAAACTCCACAGAGAATTGTGGAGTTTTCTTTATTTATCATTTAGATAAGCTTGTTCTTTGCTTTGTTGACGTAATTGTCTGTCTTAATCAAATTATCTTTTTTAATGCTGAAAAAAATATATACCATTGGTTGAGTTGGGAAAATTAACTGATTTCAAGCCTTTTTACCAAATAAACGGAATTAATCTGTATTTAACCTTTTGTTTATATTCTTTGTAACCGTCCAATTCGTTTTCAAGTAATTTTTCTTCACCTTTTATTCTTTTAGCAATTATAAAAGGATATACAAGGAAAATTATAAACGCAAATACCGAACCTAATATAAGTGGTATTGATAAAAACAAAAGTAACGTTGCCGCATACATAGGATGTCTTACTATTCCGTAAAGCCCTGTATCAATAACCTTTTGGTTTTCTTCAACTTTAACTGTACGTGAAAGGTAAGCGTTTTCCTTCATAACCTCAGCATAAACAAGGTAAGCTGTAAGAAATACAGCACAAGCAATGAACGAAACAGTTTTAGGTAGTATATACCACCCGAAACGGAAACCAAGACCTGATACAATAAACCCTGCAAGAAACATTAAACCACTTAACTTAACAACGATATCCTGATCTTTTTGAGATTCTTTGCTTTCAAGTCTTTTTTTCAAAAGATCAGGAGCTTTTATTATCATAACAATACCTGCAATTGTTATCGGTATGAAAAGAACAGCCATTAAAAGCCAACCGTTAAAAAATAAAAAACTGCCGGCCGGTAAAAATATTAATAAACCAACTAAAACAATACCGAACAAGAATTTAGTTGAAGCTTCAAAAAATAGTTTACTATTTTGCATTTTTCCCTCCGTTGAGATAGAATTTTAAAGAATTATACCATAATAAAAAACTGTTTTCTATAAATATTTTATATAATATTGAATTTCGGCTGTCGATTAGTTATAATAGCTGTATTAATCCGTGAAAGGAAGAAGAAAATGATAAAAGAAAAACTTTCTAAAATGAATTGGATTGCAATATGTCTTTTCAGCTTTATGGGTGGCGTTGCCTGGAATATTGAAAATATGTATTTCAATACATTCCTTTACAACTCAGTTTATGCAAATGCTTCCGAGGCTGCTATGGCAGGTACAATGGCACCTACAACAGCTATCAGCCGAATGGTTGCTCTTTCTGCTATTGCTGCTGTGCTTACTACCTTTATAATGGGCACACTCAGCGATAAAATGAAAAACCGTAAAATGTTTATTTCGGTCGGTTATATCCTGTGGGGTCTTGTTACTGCTGCTTTCGGCTTTATTACAAGGGATAACGTTGCAGCTATCTTAGGTCTTACTGATGAAGCTACAATTCTTACAACTACTGTTTGGGTTGTTATTGCTATGGACGTTATTATGACCTTTATGGGTTCAACAAGTAATGACGCTGCTTTCAATGCTTGGGTAACTGATATTACAACTCCCAAAATAAGACCAACTATAGAAACAACACTCACATTTGTAGGCTTCTTATCAGTAGCTGCAGTTATGGGTGTTGGTAGCCTTGCTCAGTCAGGTACAGTTTCATATCAGAAATTCTTCTTGATTTTAGGTCTTGTTGTTTCTGTTTGTGGTGTAGTTGGTTTGTTTATTATCAAAAACCCAAAGGCTATTTCAAAAGAAAATGAGGTTTCATCAAGCTATTGGTCAGATCTTTTCTATGGTTTCAGACCTTCAGTTATATATAAAAATTCACGTCTTTATCTTGCGCTTTTAGCTATCGGCTTTGCAAGTATTTCTTATCAGGTATTTTTCCCTTATCTTCTTGTTTATCTTCAGTACGTTGTTATTCCTGATAATGGTGGAGATAATTTTATTACAACAAGTGTAATTGTTACTGCAGCCATCGTTATCGTAGCTCTCGTTGTAGGTATGGTTACTCTTCTTAAACTTGCCGGCAAAAATAAAGCTTATGCACTTATCCCGAGTGTAATTCTTGCAACAATAGGCTTGCTTCTTCTTTCAACATCAACAAATATTCACATTATTCTTATAGGTGTTGTTCCCGCTCTTGTAGGTAACCTTGTTATAACTATTCAGTTGAATGCAGCTATTAAAGACTTTATTCCCCGTGGTAAAGCAGGTCTTTTCCAAGGTATAAGAATGATTTTCGTTGTTCTTCTTCCTATGGTTATCGGCCCTGCGTTAGGTGATTTGGCTTGCAGAAACTCAGCTGTAACATATGCAAACGAATACGGTGTAGAAACTATCGTTCCTTCACAGAGTATGTTCCTTTATGCTGCAATTGTTGCTATATTTGCAATTGTTCCTATGATTATGCTTATCAAAAAAGGCTTTAAGGTTGAAGAAAAATAATTAAAACTAAAATAAAAAATGAGTGATAGTTATCTATCACTCATTTTTTTATCAGAATAATTCATAAAATTTTGTTGTGTGCTTAGGGGCTGTGAAAGTAATCACATCTGTTTCAGATTCGTTCTCTTTATTATCAAAAAGGGGACGGATTTTATATTTTTTCGGCAACTTAATTTTAGTTTCACCGTCGTAAACTGTATGGATACCTAAAAAGCCATTACCACAGTACAAAACAGAACCATTATCTATGTAACAATGAATGTTACAAGAAATAAGGAAATCACGTATTTCTGTTACATCATAAAAGGGCTTTTCTTCGGTTGATTCGATGAATGGTATTGAAAGCTTTTTACACAGCTCAACAGCTTTTTTGCCGTTTTCACTTGGCCTTGGTGAAGTGAATATGACAGCTTTATATTTATCTGTTACTTTTTCTGCATCTTCAACCAAACACATATCATATGGGATGCCCGAAAAGCTTAATGCAATACGGTGGTGGTTAACTGTGTCCAAAAGATTGTTTCCACGTTCAATGCTACAATAAGCCTTTTCGTCAATAAACATTACGACTTCAGATTTGGGAAGACCGTCAACGCTTTTGTGCTTAGCTTTATCACAAATTCTTTTCATTTGTTCAAGCTCGTTCATAATATCTTTGTGGTGGTACCAACCACCCCACATATCAAACCACCATATACCTGAACCTTTTGTGATTTGATGAGCAAAGGCTTTGCGAATAGCCGATATGGATTCTTCAAGTGTATCAGGACCACACCAAACGGTTTTATTACCGTTTGAGTCGTACAGTAGATACTTATCATCGGGATATTTACCGGGACGGGAGTCCTGCATTCTTCTTGTGAGATGTGTCCTGATATCACATTCGACAAAATAAATTTTACCATGTGCTTTTAGTGAATCAACAGCCAGCATATCACCCCAGTCAGCACCGAGATGTCTTCTGTTATCATAAGCACAAGGTGAGGAGAAGAAATCTATATATGGTGAATCTATGATATGTGAAAGACCTTGTAATCCCCAGAGTGTGTTGTTTACGTATGCACTATAACCATAAAAAACACCAACTATTTGTTCGTTGTTTATAAATTCTTTAAGCTCTCTTGCAAAATGCTCAATCGTTTTTGTAGGCTCGTCGTTACAAAACTCATAGTATTTTTTTACTTCTTCTGTCAAAATAGGCTTATCAAGATCTTCTCTTGTAGGGATTCTTATGTTTTTTATCCCGTATTTTTCAAGGCACCATTGTTTGAATTTTTCCATACCCATTTCTGAGTATGAGCCGAAAAGGTCGTGGTGTATCCATTCCTGGGTTGTGCCACCACAAAGCTGATATCCGGCAATCCTGTGTGCATAGCTTGCTGAACGGATGTGAGAAACAAGCTTTTTTAAAAGGTCTGCACCATCTTTTTTAAATAAATCTGAATAAAGTGATTCACGAACCCCACTATTTGTTATAACGGTTTCATAAGGGTTTTCTTTAAGCCATTTTTGTGGCATAGCAATGTTTATTCTTGGGAAAATAAATGCATCAGGACATTCTGAAATAATACTGCTGACAATCTCATCAAAATCAGAATAATCAGGTATATCACTATCAAAAACACCTGTTCTGAAGGGCGTAAAGCCAGATGAATTATTAATTGGTAAATCGGTGAAAGAAATGTTTATGAAAAACATTCTGTAACCACTGTTTATAAATTCTGACCACTTGCCGCATTCATCAAAATATGTGGTGTAAGCAAGTGGGGGGTATAATTCACCGTTTATGTCTACCATAGGTTTACCGTTTGAAAAAATGATTTTGCTTTTTAACATAATATTATCACCTGTGGTTTTATAAATTAATATCTACTTCGTATTTATCGTCTATAAGAATATAGTTTGCTTTATGCTTTTTAACAAGCTTTAAAAAATTTTCGTTGTCTTCTAAAATACTTTCTAATGTGCAGTCGGAATCATCCGGACGTTTTTCAATAATATTTGCAAAGCTTTTAATATCTTCAAAGTGATTTCTTATATAGCTTTCGCTCATAACAAGGCAGTAATATTTGATTTTTTCAAGATATTCATTGGGGAAATTGTCAGCCCAGTCAAATGGAATATAGCAACCTTCAACAATCATATTCTGATGGTTCTCGATGGCTGTTTTTATCATTTCACTTACAATTGGCCATAAATAATCGGTCAAGTCATTGTCGTTGCTTAAAGGCGTAAGTTCAGTGTTTTTGCTTCGTATCAATCCCATTTTTAAGTGGTCAATTGATAAATAAGGATATTTATATTTTTCAAGTAGCTTTTGTGCCAGAAGTGTTTTTCCTGTGTGGGATGCACCTGTTATTAAAATAATCATTTTACAACTCCTGAAATTTAATTATAAATTAATTATATCACGGAATGTGGTGATTTTCTATATTGAATTTATTGACGTATCTTGTAAAATGTAATAAAAGATTCCATATAGGACACCTGTGTAGGTTTTAGTTAATCAAAAAATGTAATATCTATTGGGGGAGAGTTTATGAGGAAAAATTTTGGTCCGCAAAGTGATATTTATCCAATGCCTGTATTTATTGTTGCGTCTTACGATGAAAACGGAAAGGCTAATTGTATGAATGCTGCATGGGGTGGTATTTATGAGTCAAAACAAATTATGGTATGTCTGTCCCAAGGGCATAAAACAACAAAAAATATTAAAGAAACAAAAGCCTTTACGGTAAATATTGCAGATGCAAAGCACGTTGTTGAAGCTGATTACGTAGGTGTTGTTTCGGGTAACAATGAGCCTGAAAAAATGAGAAAAGCAGGCTTTACAACAACTAAATCAGAGTTTGTTAACGCACCGATTATAAATGAACTGCCTATGTGCGTTGAATGTAAGCTGATAAAGTTTAATGAAGATGGCATTTGTATTGGGGGAATTGTTAATATAAGCATTGATGAAAATGTTCTTGGTGAAGACGGTGTTGTTGACACCGAAAAGCTTGAAGCAATAACCTTTGACCCTTATTACAATGCATATTTAAAATTAGGTGGATATGCTTTTAATATTCAGGCTTCAGGTGAATTGAAAGCGGGAAAAACAATCTTGCGTTACGAAGGTTATATTATTACAAATGATGGTGAGAAAATAGAATATCTACAAGAGAAAACTTTCGATTTTGAATTATGTTCGAAAAAAAGATTTTTTACCGACAAATTATAAAACAAACCATTACATAAATAAAAAGCCGAAACTTTTACAAACAGAGTTTCGGCTTTTTATTTTATTCGGCATTAAACATAAGTATTATTGCTTTTGGACCATCGGGAAGGTTGAGTGATAAACCGTTAGTCATAAGCTCTTTACCTGATAAAGTATAGATCTTTTCGGGGTTATCAATATCGTAAACCTTGTATGTTTCTTTTTCGATAAGGCCATTAAGCTTAACGGTGTATTCGTTTTCTTTTACATCAGCTCGTTTGTAAATTAATGCAGTACCTGAAAGGGCATCATCAGTAGAAAATTGCATAGCGTGCATTTTATTACTGTCAAAGCTACCGAATTCAAGGGGATAATATTTACCACCCATCAATTCTCTTTGCTCTTTATAAAAACCAAAATCAGGGTGATCATAAGAACCGAAGGACGTAAGTATTAAGGGCATTAAATCGGATCTCATAGAATATTCATCCTGCATCCAAAGTGCTGAGCCTGTAATAGGAAGCCAGAAAGATATACCATAATTATGTGACTGCGTAGCATCAAAAAGATCGGGGTGATAAGAACAGTTGTAGTCACTTCTCCAGAAAGGTATGCTTCTGTATGACATTTCAAGGTCAAGCCTTTTACCACCTGAAGCACAGTTGTCAATAATAAGTCCGTCAATATTGTCGGTAAGGAAATCAAGAAAGCCATAAAGATTTGTTACGTAATGGTTTTCGCAGATGCCTGTTCTGCCGTTGTAATATTCACTATCAGCCTTTTCCCAATATTTTAACGGTGCAAAGTTGAAATCCTGACGGTAAATAGAAACGCCATTTTCTTTAAGTGAAGCTAAAAGATAATTGCAATAATATTTGAAAGCATCATCGTTTGCGAGGTTCCACATAAGGTTATCTTCGCCGTCAACTGAAATTAACCATTGCTCGTTTTCAGAGCCTACCTTGTGGAATTGTGTGTTTGGGAAAACTCTTTCGGGCTCATACCATAAAGTGTGACCTAATCCTTTGTTTTTTGCATAGTCAGAAAGCTCAATAATACCGTTATCGTATCTTGATGTGTCAACAGTCCAGTTGCCTACACCATCATACCAACCTTCGTTATATGAATACCATCCGGCATCCATCCAAAATGCGTCTACATTCTCGTAGACAGATTCATCAATGCCGTCAAGTATTTCAATTATTTCATCTGAAGTTCTTGTTGAAGTAGGTCCTGCAACTTCCAATACTGTATAAGTGTTTTTAGTAACGTTTTCGGGGTAAACTGAATCCATTATCCATTTTCTGAAAAGGTTAAAGCCTTTGAGAGCATTATCGTTTTCGTAGAATGAAATTGAAACCAATGGGGAACGAACACTTTCATCAGGAAGAAGAAAAGCGTTAAAGTTTTCTTGCTTAACTGTTATATCGGTGTTACCATTTTTTTGTGAAAATTCTGATGCCCATTGACCTGTCCAACCGATTCCAAGAACTATACTGCATTTTTCACCGTGAACATTAAAGTAGGGTAAAAAGGCTTCTGTAGGTTTGCCATCGTTACCACTAAAACTTCTTTTTGTAAATGATAAATTCTTTTTAATAAGTGAAAAGTCACTAGCAGCAGTATCGCTACCCATTGAATAATAAAGGTCTGCTTTGCCTGTATCAAATGATGTATTAAGAGCATAAAAATCACTTATAATCCCTGAATCCGAATTGCCTGTGTTTTTTATGTAAACAACCCATTGACAAGTAGCATTACTTTCAAAAACAGTTGCTTCAACCGTTACCTCAAGGTCGTTGTTGGAGTTTTTATAGGTTATGTATTCGGTTTTACCGCCTTCGTAAACTGAGCCGAATTCGGCAACCTCTATCTCTTTGGAAGACCAGTCTTTTATATCAAACTCTTTGCCGTCAACCTTGAATGTAAATGGCTGAGAATTAATAACGTTATGGAATTTTTCTTCGTACCAATTAGAGCAAAGAGCCTTTTCTTCTTTTGTTACGTTCATTTCCTCTGCAGTTATTGTGTCGAATTTGATATTCTTTTTGTAACTGAGAGCCTTAATGTTTTCTGTGTTAAGGATACCAACACCCCCACAAGAAACTGCAAAATATATAATTGCAAGAATAATATTTATAATTGCGTTTTTGTTTTTTGCTTTGAGAATATAAGTAATTAAAAGTAAAACTGCAGAAAAAACAAATGCTACGGTGTATGTAAGTATAACAACCTCTTCGTTTTTGTAGCATTCACCGTTGATTTTTGCATTTATGCTCCAGATTAAGCCTTGAAACAAACCGATTCCTGCTAAAAAAGGGATAAGCTTTTTAACCCAATTTGCATTTTTAAATACGGTTTTAGTAAGCATCAACATAAACCAACCGAGAGCCATTCCTGAAAGAATGGTGTATAGATGAATATCGCCTCCGCTTTCTGTGCCATAAAAAACGTACCACAGAGAATATGAGGCGTAACAGAGAAGCCCCATAAAAACAGTGGTTAAAAATGTTTCAATAACAACGTTGTCTTTTAATTTTTTCATTTTCAAACGCTCCTGTAATATAACCTTGAGCTTGTCGGCTTTTATGAAATAACTTAAGCATTTCTACAAGCTACTGTTGATATTATATCACGAAAAGAAATTTTAGCAACAAACAATATACAATAATATATTGAAAATAATATATTTATCTTGAATTCAAGATATAATAATGATAAAATTTTAATTAACAAGGAGGTGTCTTTTATGAGAAAGAATTTTGGAGCACAAAGTGATATTTATCCTATGCCGGTATTTATAGTTGCAGCTTATGATGAAGCGGGGAAGCCTAACTGTATGAATGCCGCTTGGGGCGGTATTTATGAATCAAAGCAAATTATGGTATGCCTTTCTCACGGTCATAAAACAACGAAAAATATAATGGCTACTAAGGCTTTTACAGTTAATATTGCAGATGCAAAGCACGTTGTTGAAGCCGATTACGTAGGCGTTGCTTCAGGTAATAGCCAGCTTGATAAAATGAAAAAGGCGGGCTTTACCGTTACTAAATCAGATTTTGTTAACGCACCTATTATAAATGAGCTTCCTATGGCGGTAGAGTGTAAATTATTAAAATTCAACGAAGACGGTATTTGTATCGGTGAAATAGTAAACATAAGTATAGATGAAAAGGTGCTTGGCGAAGACGGTGTTGTTGACCCCCAAAAGCTTGAAGCAATTACCTTTGATCCCTACCATAATGCATATTTAAAATTGGGCGAAAAGGTAGGCAACGCCTTTTCCGACGGAAAGAAGTTAAAATAATGGAAAGACCTTTTATAACATGCCATATGGTAACTTCAATAGATGGTAAGGTGACGGGTGAGTTTTTACAACAAAAAAGCTGTGAAAAAGCAACTGAAATATATTATGAAATTAATCGCGATTTAAAATCAAACGGTTTTATTTGCGGTAGGGTTACTATGGAGGGTAGCTTTACGGGCGGTTGGTATCCCGAACTTTCGAAATATAATTTTGATGAATGTGGCTTTGATGAAACGTCAGATTTTATATCAGAGGAATTATCAGGCTTTTATGCCGTCTGCTTTGATACTAACGGTAAGTTGGGGTGGAAATCAAATAGAATAATTGACCCTGACGGTGACCCAGGCTATGACGGAGCTCAGATTATAGAAGTATTAAGCGAAAACGTAGATAAAAGATATCTTATGTGTCTTCAGGATATAGGCGTTTCTTACGTTTTTGCGGGCAAAAAAGAAATAGACGTGAAATTGGCTTTACAAAAGCTTAAAAGCAAATTAGAAATTGATTCTTTACTTTTAGAGGGCGGAAGTATTATAAACGGAGCGTTTCAAAGAGCTGATGTAATTGATGAATTAAGTCTTGTTGTAGCTCCTATTACGGCGGATAAAAATGACAAGCCTTTGTTTATGAAGGGAACAGTATCTGGATTTGAGTTGGTAGAATCAAAAGTAAAAAATGGAGTTTCTGTATTAAATTATAAGAGGTTAAAGAATGAATAACGAATTACCAAGAACTTATATTCCTTTTAAAGATTGGAAAGAAAAATCGAAACAGATTGAATATACTGAAGAAACTCCACTACTTTCTCCGGATGGCAAATTGCTTGCAAAGGGCTGGGCAAGAAAAAATGTTTTCACTTATAACAGGGGATATGTCAAAAAAGGTCTTATAAGCCGTAAAGAATGGGATTTCTATACAATTCACGTTGGTGATGAAATGCAGGTGCTTATAAGCTTTGCAAATATAAGTATCGGTGGCTACGTTGCTGCAAAGCTTGTTGATTTAAGAACAGGTAAGGTTATTTGCGATTGCGTTCAGTATTTTGTCGGTGGTAATAAATACGTTCCTCCGGTTAAAGGAGATTCACCTAATCGTTTTAAAGAAAAAATAGGCAAAACTGAATTCGACTTTCATACAAAAGAAACTGAACGTATATTAAAATTCAAAGGGAACCATAAAGGTAAGAGTGTTGACGTTGATATTGTAATGGATATACCTGACGGGCTTGAAAGTATAACGACCGTCTTCCCGTTTGATGAAGATGAAACTAAATATTTTATGACAACAAAACAGATGTGTATGCCATGCGAAGGGAAATTTGTTGTTGGTGACTATGTTTATGAGTTTTCAAAAGAAAAAGCCTTCTGCACAATGGATTGGGGCAGGGTGAATACTGTTCACGAAATGGTTTGGTATTGGGGTAGTGGTAACCAATATATAATTGACGAAAATGGTGAAAAGCACCTTTTCGGTTTTGAAATTACCTGGGCAATAGGCAACGAAAGCAATGCTACAGAAACCTGTATTTTTTATGACGGTAAGGTTCACAAAATCGGTGCAGTTGATGTTGAAATATTTCCTAAAGACAGGTTCCTTGAGCCTTGGAAAATCATATCCGAAGACGGCAGGTTCAATATGACAATGCAACCAACACTTGATAATCATTCTGACGTTGATTTTAAAGTCGGAAGAATGAATTGCCATCAGGTTTTTGGCGTATGGAATGGTGACGTTACTCTTGACGACGGAACTAAGGTTGAAATAAAAGATTTGTTTACTTTTTGCGAATATGTTGAAAACAGATGGTAAAAACAGAATAAAAACAAAAGGGGATAACTGTTGTTTCACAGTTATCCCTTAATTTATTCGCCTTTGATTGTGTTGATTGCACTTTTTTCAAGTCGTGAAACCTGTGCTTGTGAAATACCGATTTCGTTTGCAACCTCAGTTTGAGTCATACCTTTCATAAATCTCATAGAAAGTATTTTCTTTTCTCTTTGAGGCAGATTTTTAATTGCTTCTTTCATTGAGATTTCATCAATCCAGTCGCCGTCACTTTCATCTACACCTAATTGGTCCATAAGATATATTGTGTCACCACCATTTGAAAATACCGGTTCATAAAATGACACCGGATCAACTATTGCTTCAAGAGCAACAACAACTTCACTTTTTTCTTTTCCAAGCTCCTTTGCGATTTCTTCAATCGTTGGCTCTCTGTTTAAATCGTTGCTTAACTTTTCTTTTATTTGCATGGCATGATATGCAGTATCTCTCATTGAACGGCTGACTCTTACAGGGTTATTGTCTCGTAAGTGCCTTCTGACTTCTCCGATTATCATGGGCACAGCATAAGTGGAAAATTTTACCTCGTGACTCATATCAAAATTGTCGATAGCTTTCATCAGACCGATACAACCAATCTGAAAAAGGTCATCCAGATTTTCACCCCTGTTAGCAAATCTTTGGATAACACTTAAAACAAGCCTAAGATTTCCCATAACAAGTTTTTCTCTTGCAATTTTATCACCCTTCTGGGCTTTTTCTAAAAGTACAGTCTTTTCTTTTTCAGGTATTGTTTTTAAGGTTGTAGTATCAATTCCGCATATTTCAACTTTGTTATAATACATTTTTAGCCTCCTTTATATTTATGTACAAGTTGAAAAATGCAGTTAGTTTCTTAAACTATTATTGGCTTTGTCAATGTGTTTATAATCATATATTTTATAAAATTTTAATATTTGTTTACTTGACATTTTTATATGCTATGGTATAATTAAAACGTAAATTATATTGAGCTTTTTAAGGAGGCAAATCCAATGAAAAAGGTTTTAAAAATCATCGGTATTATCGCAGCAATTGCTGCAGCTGCAGCTGCTGTTTATGTAATTATAGAAAAAATCAAAGCTAAAAACGAACCTAAAGGCTATGATGAAGACAATTATGTTTCATGTTCATGCCTTGATGAAGATTTTATCAGCGAAACAGTTACTGAATAATTTAAGCATCATTTCTTTAAAGCCATCTTTTTTGATGGCTTTATTTTTTTCATAATTCTGAAAAAATTACAGATAATAAAACCGAATTTATTAAAGGTGGGTTTTATTATGATGTTTATAAAAGCTTTTGTTGTAGGTGGGCTTATTTGTGTAATAGGTCAGGTACTTATAGATAAAACAAAATTAACCATAGGCAGGATACTTGTTCTCTATGTTGTTGTAGGTGTTTTTTTAGGTGCCATAGGTGTTTTTGAACCTTTAGAGAAGTTTGCACAATCAGGTGCAACCGTACCACTTTTGGGTTTTGGTGCCGCTCTCGCGAAGGGGACAAAGGAAATTATTGATACCGACGGTGCCATCGGCATTTTAACAGGACCATTATCATCAGGAGCAGGGGGTATAACTGCAGTAGTGTTAAGTGGTTTGGCAATGTCACTTGTTTGTAAGCCGAAAAGTAAATAATCGGTTGAATAAAAACGCCCCGTTCTCTTGATTGAGAACGAGGCGTTTCTTGTAATAATTATTATTTGAAAAGATAAACTCTTGTTTCATAGGGCTTGGTTGTGAAGCCGTTTCCTTTGAGTGATGTATCATTGTAGTTTGCGAGTGCAAGCTCACCCTTTGAAAGATCAATTCCGTCAGGTGCCTTGAAGTCAACTGCATTTTCTGTAAATGAAGCAACAACAAGAATCTTAACACCATCAAGGTTTCTTTCATACACAAAAAGCTCTTTGCTGTTTTTGTAGTATTGCTTGAAATCACCGTAAATAGCAACTTCGTTTTCTTTACGGAATTTAAGAAGCTTACGATAGTAGTTGAGAATAGAATTTTCATCTGCTTCTGAAGCTGCAACGTTAATTTCTTTGTAATTCGGGTTAAGGTTAAACCAAGGTTCTACAGTTGAGAAACCGGCGTAAGGACCGTCATTCCATTGAACTGGTGTACGTGAGTTTTCACGTGAACCTCTGTTTGCCATTTTAATGAATTTCTCATCACTGATATGAAGCTTTTTAAACAAGATCTGGTTGTTGAAGGTAATCATATCTTTGAACTCGTCAATTGATTTGAGTTCAATGTTCGTCATACCAATTTCCTGACCCTGATAAATGAAAACTGTACCTCTCTGAAGATAACACATTGTTGCAAGCATTTTAGCACTTTCAACTCTGTATTTAAGGCTGCCGTAACGGTCAACAATACGTGGGTGGTCATGGTTTTCAAGGTAAAGTGTATGCCAACCCTTGCCATTCATAGCATCGTACCATTTCTGGTAACATTTTTTCATCTTTTTGAGGCTGAAGGGAACCTTAATCCAGTCGGTCATAAAGCAGTCTGCTTCAAGGTGGTCAAAGCTGAACATTGTTTTAAGAACCTGGGTATCATCCTCTGTAACAAAGCGAAGAACCTTTTTAGGTGTGATAAGGGGACCTTCACCAACAGTAAAGCAATCGTATTTTGAAAGGAC
>JAZOSL010000133.1:0-4394 GCA_045657085.1 Acutalibacteraceae bacterium
GCAAGAGGTGCAGGTGCAGAAAACGGTATCAGCCTTTTCATTCAGGCTATTCCCTACAACTTCTACGCTCTTCTTACAATTGCAATGATGATTTTCCTTGCTCTTACAGGTCTTGATTATGGTCCTATGAAAAAGCACGAAATCAATGCTAAAGAAAAGGGTGACCTTTTCACAAGCGGTACTATGCAAGCAATTGAAGAAATGAAAGCAAACGAAAAAGGTAGAGTTTGCGACCTTGTTGTTCCCGTTATCTTCCTTATCATCAGCTGTGTTATCGGTATGATTTACTCAGGTGGATTCTTCAGCGGTGAAAGCTTTGTAGATTCTTTCTCAAACTCTGATGCTTCCGTTGGCCTTGCTTTCGGTGCATTCGTTGCAATTATCTTCACAGTTATTTTCTATCTCTTAAGAAGAGTTCTTTCATTCACATCTATTATGGAATCTCTTCCTGAAGGATTTAAGGCTATGGTTCCCGCTATTATGATTCTTTCATGTGCTTGGACTCTTAAGGCTATGACTGATTCTCTCGGTGCAAAGATTTTCATTTCTCAGCTTATCGAAGGTAGTGCAGGTGCATTCCAGTCATTCCTTCCTGCAATTATTTTCCTTATTGCTTGTGGTCTTTCATTTGCAACAGGTACTTCTTGGGGTACATTCGGTATTCTTATCCCCATCGTTCTCAGCGTATTCGAAGCAGGCGAGCCTATTACAATCGTAGCAATTTCTGCTTGTATGGCAGGTGCTGTTTGCGGTGACCACTGCTCACCCATTTCAGATACAACAATTATGGCTTCTGCTGGTGCACAGTGTGACCACCTTAACCACGTTTCAACACAGCTTCCTTATGCTTTAACTGTTGCAGGTGTTTCAACAGTTGCATACGTTATTGCAGGTTTTGTTTCAAACTGGTTAATTGTTCTTCCTATTGCTATTGCCCTTATGATAGGCACATTGTTTGTTATTAAAACAGTTACAGGAAAGAAAGCGTAAGCCTTACGATTTAGTAGTTAATACAAAAAGCAAATAATTAAAAATAAAGGTCTGCGAGGCATCTATAATGCTTTCGCAGACCATTTTATTTATTCCTTTTTCGTTAGCTTAAAACTTTTCGCCTTCGTATTCAAAAACAGTATCATAAGTTCCGCTTTCAAACTCATATTCTTCGTTATCGAGGTAAAGAGTTGCGTGACAGCCGTTGGGGATAGTGAAAGTAAATTTACATTCGTTTCCTTTACCTGTATATTCCCAGCCTGAAATAATATCACCGTGTTCTGTAATAATTCTTGCTTTTGCGTAGCCAAGCTCTTTACAGGGAAGCGGACGGAAAATAATATGCTTATAAGCAGGTTCATCAATATCATAATCAATACCTGCAACCGTCTTGTAAAGCCAATCACCAACTGAACCGTAAGCATAGTGATTGAACGAGTTCATTTCGGGTGTTGCGAAGGAGCCGTCCTCTTTCATACCGTCCCATCTTTCCCACATAGTTGTAGCTCCCTTTGTAACGGGGAAAAGCCATGAAGGAAACTCTTTTCTGAAAAGAAGCTTGTAAGCAAGGTCAACTCTACCGATTTCAGTAAGAGTATGAAGAAGATAAGGTGTACCAACAAAGCCTGTTTTAAGGTGACCACAGCTTTCAATATCCTTTACGAGCTTTTCTGCTTCACGTTCTCTGTTATCAGTAAGGTTAAAATGTAAAGCGAGAACGTTTGCAGTTTGTGTTTCATGCTCTGTTTTACCTGTGTTTATATATTTCTTTCTGTATGCTGCAACAGATTTTTCATAAAGATCTTCATAATAAGACATATCTTCACCGATAGCCTTACCCATCTTAATTAAAAGAGAGTTTGAGTACGCAAGATATGCTGAACCGATAAGATTTTTGTCTGTAAGTCCACCTGTTGCCTCGTAGCCTGCATCAAGTGAAAGCCAGTCACCGAAATGGTGGTCGTGAGCATCAAAAAGACCTTTTTCCGTACTCTTGCTTTCCATAAAAGCAATCCATTTTTTCATTGATTCAAACTGATCTTTAATGATAGTTTTATCACCGTATGCAGCATAAACCTGATAAGGAACAATGATACCTGCATCTGCCCAGGCAGAAGAGCCGTGAGATTCCCAACCCTGAAGTTCAGGACAAACGTCAGTAAATGCACCGTTTTCACGTTGGTCAGCAGCAAGGTCGTGTAACCATTTTTTAAAGAATTTATCTGTTTTGTAAGTAGTAGATGCAGTACGGGCAAAAACCTGTGCATCACCTGTCCAACCGAGTCTTTCGTCTCTTTGTGGACAGTCTGTGGGTACGTCAAGGAAATTACCGCGAAGACCCCACACAATATTTTCATAAAGCTGTTGAACAAGGTCATTGCCACAAGCAAAATAACCGATTCTTTTCATATCTGAGAAAACAACAACAGCTGTGAATTTTTCTAAATCAATATCCTTTTTATCAAAACCTTCAAGCTTTATATAACGGAAGCCCATAAATGAGAAATGGGGTTTGTATGTTCTTTCAACACCGTCAGAAATAACAGTAACCTGAGCTTTGGCACTTCTTAAATTTTCTGTATAGAAATTGCCGTCTTTGTCAAGAATTTCTGCATGATAAATTTTAAATTCCTGACCTTTTTTTGCAGGAACCGTCCATTCAACGTAGCCGGTAAGATTCTGACCGAAATCAATAACAGTTTCGCCCTTTGGTGTAGTTATAAGCTCAACCGGGTTAAGACGAGCCATTTCGCGAACTTCTTCACCTTCAGTTTCGATAAGGATATCCATATTAATATCGTCAAGCTCTTTTACGGGAAATTCTTCATCTGTATTCGCAGTAAAATCAACAATTTCACCATTGTAAATATGTGAATACATAATATTTGTTTTGCTGCATTTCCAGGAAGAATCAGTAGGGATAAAATCTTCTGTACCGTCTTCGTATTCAATAACAAGAGCTGCTATAAGTGCATCTTCACGTGTTGTTATGCTTTTATAGTTTTCGTGATTTCCACCGTGAAAACGCATACCGTTACCAACAGCAATATCAAGTGTGTTACATTCTTCAAGAAGATATGTTACGTTATATTCCTGATACTGAAGTCTTTTTCCGTAAACAGTCCAACCGGGTGCAAAAATAAATTTACCAACTCTTTCGTTATTAAAATACGCTTCGTAATAACCTAAAGCAGAACAAAAAAGAGTAGCCTTTCTTACAGGCTTATCTATCCAGATAACCTTTTTAAATACAGGTCTTACGTCACCAAAATCTGCATTTTGTCTTATAAATTTTGCATCTTTAATAGTTTTCATATGAATTCTCCTTCAGGCTGTAATATAAAGAATTATCATTGACAACCGTTTTGTAGCTTGTATAATAAATATATCTTAGTTTATTTTTATTTTCAATAGTTTCGAGGGCAAAAATGAAAAATCTTTCCGATATTAACGTTATAAAATCAGTAATGGGTAAGCATGGTGTTACCTTTAATAAAGGCTTGGGTCAGAACTTCCTTGTAGACCCTGATGTCTGCCCTGCAATGGCTGAAGCAGCAGGTCTTAATGAAAACACCTGTGCAATAGAAATCGGTCCCGGTGTCGGTGTTTTAACTGCAGAGCTTGCTAAAAGAGCAGGCAAAGTTTTAAGCTTTGAGCTTGACAGACGTCTTTTACCCGTGTTAAAAGAAACTCTGGCTGATTTTGATAATGTTGAAATTATAAACGAAGACGTTATGAAAGCTAATCTTCAGCAGATAATTGAAGAAAAATGTAAAGGAATGGATATTGTTGTTTGTGCAAACCTTCCTTATTATATAACTTCACCTATAATTATGATGCTTTTAGAAAGTAAACTTCCTTTAAAGGCTATAACAGTAATGGTACAAAAGGAAGCTGCAGACAGACTTTGTGCCGACGTAGGCAGTCGTGACGGTGGTGCAGTTACCGTTGCAGTTAACTATTATGCAGAAAGCGAAAAGCTTTTCTTTGTGCCTAACGACTCTTTCTTGCCACCACCAAAGGTAAATAGTGAGGTTATTCGCCTTACAGTAAGAAAAGAGCCACCGGTTAAGGTTGAAGATGAAGATTTATTCTTTAAAACAGTAAAAGCAGCATTTTCACAAAGAAGAAAAACTGCTGAAAATTCAATAAGTGCAGGTCTTGGAATAGGAAAAGAAAAGGTTGCAGCAGCACTTAATGAAGCCGGTCTTGAAAAAACAATAAGAGCCGAAAAACTTACAATGGAAGATTTTGCAAAACTGGCTGAATTATTAAATATATGACAAAAAATAAATAAAGTATAAAAAAGTGTAAAAAAATATAAAAAAACTGTTGACAAATCATTTCTTCGGTGGTATATTATTTAAGCACTTGCGAGAGTGGCGGAATCGGCAGACGCGCAC
>JAZOSL010000134.1:0-7085 GCA_045657085.1 Acutalibacteraceae bacterium
TGGAGCTTTCTACCGCCGAAATCGATGAACTCATTGAAATTGCACAGGATATCATTGAAAACCCTGTAAAATATTCTGAAAAGTGCAAGGGTAAAAAGCTTGCAACACTTTTCTTTGAGCCATCAACAAGAACACGTCTCAGCTTTGAGTCAGCTATGATTGAATTAGGTGGTAGTGTTATCGGCTTTTCTGCGGCGAATAATTCTTCTGCCGCAAAAGGTGAAAGTGTAGCAGATACTGCAAAAACAATCAGTTGCTATGCAGATATTATAGCCATGCGCCATCCTAAAGAGGGTGCACCGCTTGTTGCTGCTCAGAATGCTACAATTCCTGTTATTAATGCAGGTGACGGTGGTCATAATCATCCTACTCAGACTCTTACGGACTTACTTACAATTAACCGTGAAAAGGGTGGCTTCGAAAACCTTACAGTCGGTTTCTGTGGCGACCTTAAATTCGGCAGAACAGTTCATTCTCTTATTACTGCTCTTTCAAGATACAAGGGTATTAAGGTTGTTCTTATTTCACCTGACGAATTAAAGCTTCCGAGCTACATAAAGAAAGATGTTCTTAAAAAGAACGGTATTCCTTACAAACAGACAACTGACCTTGAAAGCGTAATGCCCGAGCTTGATATTCTCTATATGACAAGAGTTCAGAGAGAAAGATTCTTTAACGAAGAGGATTATTTGCGTCTTAAAGACAGCTATGTTCTTGAACCCAAGAAGCTTGTTACTGCTAAAAAGGATTTATGTATTATGCATCCGCTTCCCAGAGTTAACGAAATAAGTGTTGCAGTGGATGATGACCCAAGAGCTTGTTACTTTAAACAAGTTCTTTACGGAAAATACATTCGTATGGCTCTCATCTTGAAATTATTAGAGGAGGCAGAGAAATGAACATAGATTCCATCACAAACGGTTTTGTAATTGACCATATTACTGCAGGTCGTGGTATGAAGCTTTATGACCTTCTCGGACTTGATAATCTTGATTGCTCTGTTGCAATTATCAAAAATGTTGCAAGTAAAAAAATGGGTAAGAAAGATATTATCAAAATAGATGCAGATATTGATATAAATATTGACGTTATAGGTTATGTTGACCCGGGCACAACAGTTAACATAATAAAAAATTGTGAGCTTGTTGAAAAGCGTACAATTGAACTTCCACCTATGCTCACTAACGTAATTAAATGTAAAAATCCACGTTGCATAACATCAACAGAACAAGAGATTAATCACGTTTTCAAGCTTACGGACAAGGATAACGGCGTTTACCGTTGTATCTATTGTGAAACACAGGCTAAATAACTAGCAAAATCAACATAATAACGGTTACTTGAAAGGGTTTTATTAGACCTAATGTGCCTTGACCGGATTCGCTTGTTATGGTAAAATAAGATTATAAAAATTAAAGCGAATCTTCCTGCAACTGACGGAGTATTAAGTGGAGCACCACAAAGGAGCAGGATAATGGATTTAAACGTATTCAGCCGACCGTCTGGGCACACTTGTTCACTATATGAGCGAGTGCGCCTTTTTGGTTTTTTTGAAAGGATGTTTTATATGAGAAAAGTCGGAATTATTATGGGTAGCGATAGTGATTTACCCGTTGTTGAAAAGGCAATAAATACTCTTAAGGATTTTGATGTGCCTTTTGAGGTTCACGTTTTTTCTGCTCACAGAACACCTGTTGAAGCAAAGGATTTCAGTGTTAATGCACGTGAAAACGGCTTTGGTGTAATTATTGCTGCAGCAGGTATGGCAGCTCACCTTGCAGGTGCTATTGCTGCTAACACAACTTTACCTGTTATTGGTATCCCGATAAAATCACAGAATCTTGGTGGTATGGAGGCACTTCTTTCAACAGTACAGATGCCTTCAGGTATTCCTGTTGCAACTGTTGCCATTGACGGTGCTGTTAACTCTGCATTACTTGCAATTGAAATTCTTTCTCTCAGTGAGCCTGAGCTCGAAAAGAAGCTTGCAGACAAGAGAGCGAAAGACACAGCGACAGTTCTTGAAAAGAACAAAGCTGTAGAAGATAAATTTAACAACTGATAAAATTATAAGAGGTGTAAAATGGGCGGCTTTTTCGGAGTTGCATCAAAAAATGATGCCGTTCTTGATACATTTTTCGGAGTTGACTACCATTCCCACTTAGGCACACGTCGTGCAGGTATGGCAGCTTATGACGAAGAAAAAGGTTTACAACGTAAAATACATAAAATTGAAAATTCACCATTCAGAACAAAGTTTGAAAATATTCTTGATCAGATGAGTGGTTGCTCTGCTATCGGCTGTATAAGCGATACGGATGCTCAACCTCTTCTTATGCGTTCTAATCACGGACTTTATGCTATAAGCACTATCGGTATTATCAACAACAGCGATGCTCTCGTTGACCAATACCTTGCCTTTAGTGGTGGTCACTTCGGTGCAATGACAAGTGATGGTATTAACTCTTCAGAGCTTATTTCTGCTATGATTGACCAGAAGAGTAGCTTTGCAGAGGGTATTACCTTTGCTCAGGATATGATTGATGGTACTTCTTCAATTCTTATTCTTAAGGATGACGGTAAACTTATTGCAGCACGTGATAAATACGGCAGACTTCCCGTTATGATAGGTAAACGTGAAGACGGCTACTGTGTTTCCTTCGAAGACTTTGCTTATAAGAAATTAGGCTTTGAGGATTATAAAGAATTAGGTCCCGGTGAAATCGTAGAAGTTTCTGCAGATGGTGTTAAGGTTTTAGCCCCTGCGAGAAAAGAGAAAAAGATTTGCGCTTTTCTCTGGTCATATTATGGCTATCCTACATCTTGTTACGAGGGTAGAAACGTTGAAGCAATGCGTTATGAAAACGGTAAAATAATGGCGCAGACAGATAAGCTTCTCGGTGAAGCACAGAATATCGACTACGTAAGTGGTGTTCCCGATTCAGGTACACCTCACGCAATAGGTTATTCAAATGAAAGCGGAGTGCCTTTCGCAAGACCTTTCATTAAATATACACCTACCTGGCCGAGAAGCTTTATGCCTTCTAACCAGAAGGAACGTAACAGAGTTGCGAAAATGAAGCAGATTCCCATTCACGAGCTTATTAAAGACAAAAAGCTTCTTTTTGTTGATGACAGTATCGTAAGAGGTACACAGCTTCGTGAAACAGTTGAATTTCTTTACGAAAACGGTGCGAAAGAGGTTCATATGCGTTCAGCTTGTCCACCTATAATGTACGGTTGTAAATACCTTAACTTCTCACGTGCTACAAATGAAATGGAGCTTATAGCAAGAAGTACCATTATGGAGCTTGAGGGTGAAGAAGGCTTTAAACACATTGATGAATACAGCGATGCTTCAACAGAAAGGGGAGCAAAGATGCGAAAAGCAATCTGCGAAAAGCTCCACTTTGCATCATTGGAATTCCAATCACTTGAAGGAATTATAAAAGCAATCGGTCTTCCTGCTGACCAGCTTTGTACATATTGCTGGAACGGAAAAGGCTGATATTAAATGGTTAATAAATACACTTTAAATATATTGATAGGAGAATTGTTATGAATAATTCAAGATCCGAAAGTTATGCAGCAGCCGGTGTTGATATTACTGCAGGTTACAAAGCAGTAGAGCTTATGAAAAAGCACATTGCCAGAACACGTAACGAAGGCTCGTTGGATGAAGTTGGTGGCTTCGGTGGTTGCTTTGACCTTGGTTGTGCTAAAGGTATGGAGCATCCTATATTAGTTTCAGGTACTGACGGTTGTGGTACAAAGGTTAAATTAGCTATCCTTATGGATAAGCACGATACAATCGGTATTGATGCAGTTGCTATGTGTGTAAACGATATCATCTGCGTTGGTGCAAAGCCCTTGTACTTCCTTGACTATATCGCATGTGGTAAAAACATTCCTGAAAAAATTGCTGAAATTGTAAGTGGTGTTGCTGAAGGCTGTGTTCAGTCAGGCTGTGCACTTACAGGTGGTGAAACTGCAGAGCATCCCGGGTTAATGCCCGTTGAAGACTATGACCTTGCAGGCTTTGCAGTAGGTATAGTTGATAAACCTAAAATGATTGATAACAGCAAGATGGCTGTTGGCGACGTTGTTATTGCTCTTCCTTCAACAGGTATTCATTCAAACGGTTTCAGCTTATGCCGTAAAGTGTTTGATATTGATAACAATAATCCTGAGCTTTACGTAGAACGTGAAGAATTAGGTGGAAAGAGCATTGCAGAAGCTTTACTTGTTCCTACTAAAATTTACGTTAAACCTGTTCTTGCACTTACAGAAAAAGTTAACGTTAAAGGCATTTCACATATTACCGGTGGTGGCTTCTACGAAAATATTCCACGTTCAATTCCCGATGGCTTGTGTGCAAAAATAGATAAAGCTGCTGTTAAAGTGCTTCCTATTTTCGATGTAATTGCCAAATGGGGTAATGTTCCTGAACGTGATATGTTCAACACATATAATATGGGTGTTGGTATGAGCATTGTAGTTCCTGCAGATGAAGTAGAGCTTTCTCTTTCAATTCTTAAGGAAAATGACATTGATGCTTACGTAATCGGTGAAATCATCGAAGGCGAAGATAAAATTATTCTCGAATAATTAAAAAATAGAAATAAATCAAAAGAGGTTTTGAAGATGCCTGCTAAAAAAGCAAAAATTGCCGTTCTTGTTTCAGGGGGCGGAACAAATTTACAAGCACTTATTGATGCTCAGAGTAAAGGAATAATAACAAGTGGTAAAATTTCTCTTGTTATTTCAAATAATTCGTCTGCTTATGCTCTTGAGAGAGCAAAAAAAGCAGGTATCAAAACTCTTGTTGTTACTAAAAAAGAGTGTGGCTCTCAGGAAGCCTTCGAAGACAAAATGAAAGCTGCACTCACAGAAAATTCAATTGATATAATAGTGCTTGCAGGTTTTATGTCTATTTTAAGCGAAAGCTTTACAAGTGCTTATCCAAAACGCATAATTAACGTTCATCCGTCACTTATACCATCTTTTTGTGGCAAAGGCTTTTACGGTTTAAGAGTTCACGAAGCCGCTTTAGAATACGGTGTAAAGGTTACGGGTGCAACAGTTCATTTTGTGAACGAAATTCCTGACGGTGGAGAAATAATAATGCAGAAGGCAGTTAATATCCGTCCCGATGATACTCCTGAAAGCTTACAAAAAAGAGTTATGCGTCTTGCAGAATGGAAAATCTTACCCTTATCGGTAGAAAAAGTTTCAAACGAAATAATAAATTCAAAATAATCAGGGAAAGGGAAAAGTGTTATGGAAATCAAATCAATTAAAGATGAACTTAATTCTCTCGCTTACCACGGCAGAGGAATTATTATAGGCAAAAGTGCAGACGGTAAAAAGGCAATCACAGCTTATTTTATTATGGGTAGAAGTGAAAACAGCCGTAACCGTGTATTTGTTGAAGATGGTGAAGGTATAAGAACACAGGCTTTTGATGAGTCAAAAATGGTTGACCCACATCTTATCATTTATGCACCCGTAAGAGTTTTAGGTAACAAAACTATCGTTACAAACGGTGACCAGACAGATACTATCTACGACCTTATGGATAAGCAGATGACTTTTGAGCAGGCACTTCGTACACGTGAATTTGAAGATGATGCACCAAACTTTACACCTCGTATTTCAGGTATTATCCGTCTTGAAAAAGATGATATAAATTATGCTATGTCTATCCTTAAATCTGCTGACGGTGATGGTTCATCTTGTCAGAGATATACATACGCTTATTCAAATCCTCTTCCCGGTAAAGCAAAGTTTATTCACACATATAAATGCGATGGAAACCCTCTTCCCAGCTTTGAGGGTGAGCCTAAAACACTTGAACTTCCGGAAATGGATATTGATTCATTAACAGATTTAATCTGGACAAACCTTAATGAAGACAATAAAGTTTCACTTTTCGTAAGATATATCGATATTGAAACAGGAAAATATGATTCAAGAATCGTAAACAAGAACAAATAAGGAGATTATTGTAATGAAAGAATTTGAATTAAAATATGGTTGTAACCCCAACCAGAAACCTGCAAAGATTTTTATGAATGACGGCAGTGATCTTCCTATTGAAATTCTCTGTGGCAGACCCGGTTACATAAATTTCCTTGATGCTTTCAACAGCTGGCAGCTTGTTAAAGAGCTTAAAGAAGCACTCGGACTTCCTGCAGTTACTTCTTTCAAACACGTAAGCCCTACATCTGCTGCAGTTGGTATTCCACTTTCAGATAAACTTAAAAAGGCTTGCTTTGTTGATGATATTGAAGGTCTTGATGAGTCACCATTAGCTTGTGCATATGCAAGAGCAAGAGGTACAGACAGAATGTGTTCTTTCGGTGACTGGGTAGCTCTTTCAGACGTTTGTGATGTTACAACAGCAAAGCTTATTCAGCGTGAAGTATCTGACGGTGTTATTGCTCCCGGTTATGAGCCTGAAGCACTTGAAATTCTCAAATCAAAGAGAAAAGGCAACTACAATATCGTTAAAATTGACCCCGATTACGTTCCAGAAGAGATTGAACGTAAACAGGTCTATGGTATTACATTTGAACAGGGCAGAAACAATTTTGAAATCAATGCTGAGCTTCTTAAAAACATTGTTACAGAAAATAAAGATATGCCTGAAAGTGCAGTTCGTGACCTTATAATTGCTCTTATCACTCTTAAATATACACAGTCTAACTCAGTTTGCTATGCAGTAGACGGTCAGGCTATTGGTGTAGGTGCAGGTCAGCAGTCAAGAATCCACTGTACTCGTCTTGCAGGTACAAAGGCAGATACATGGTTCCTTCGTCAGCACGAAAAGGTGTTGAACCTTCCTTTGAGAAGCGATCTTGGCAGAGCCGACAGAGATAACGTAATCGACGGCTATATCAACCGTAATGAAGAGGACGTTTGCGCTGACGGTAACTGGCAGAAGTATTTTACTCCACAGCCCGAACCCCTCACCGATAAAGAAATTCGTGAATATCTCGATACTGTTGATAACGTTGCTCTCGGCTCAGATGCGTTCTTCCCGTTCTCCGATAACATTGAACGTGCATATAAGAGCGGTGTTA
>JAZOSL010000135.1:0-8166 GCA_045657085.1 Acutalibacteraceae bacterium
GGTGAATCAGTTTACGGTATTGAGAAAAAACAGTTTCCGTATATGCTTTGTGTAACAAACCTCTTGTTACACGGGTTAGATATACCTCAGGTTTTTCACGACAACACACTTTTAAGAGACGTTCTTGACTATACAGTTGATGACCAGTTTGATGTTATTCTTATGAATCCTCCTTATGGTGGAAGCGAAAAAGCAGATGTTAAGAATCACTTTCCTGATGACCTTGCAAGTAGCGAAACTGCCGACTTGTTTATGGCAGTTATTATGTACCGCTTGAAGAAAGATGGTCGTGCTGCTGTTATTCTGCCTGATGGTTTCCTTTTCGGTACAGATAACGCAAAAGTAAATCTTAAAAAGAAGCTTTTGTCAGAATTTAACCTGCATACAGTTATTCGTATGCCGGGCAGTGTTTTTGCACCCTACACATCAATTACAACAAATATTCTTTTCTTTGACAAAACTAAGCCGACAGAAGAAACCTGGTTCTACCGCCTGGATATGCCTGAAGGTTATAAACATTTCTCCAAGACTAAGCCTATGAAGCTGGAACATTTTGCACCTGTTGTTGAATGGTGGAATAACAAACATGAAATCACTTTAGACGGCTTTGATAAATCAAAGAAATTTACCGTTCAGCAACTCACGGAGGAGCTTGGTTATTACCTAGATCAGTGTGGTTATCCACACATTGAAGAAGAAATTCTTGCCCCTATGGATTTAATTCAGCGCTATCAGGAAGAGCGTGCATCTCTCAATGCAGAGATTGACCGTGTGCTGGCTGATATAACCGCAATTCTCGGAGGTGGTCAGGAATGACACCACAGGATATCAAAAACAGTGTTTGGCAATTAGCAGTACAGGGAAAACTTGTTGAACAGCACTCTGAAGAAGGTACAGGCGAAGAATTGTTCAGGCAGATACAGGCAGAAAAGGAAACTTTAATCAAAGCAGGAAAAATAAAAAAAAGCAAGATGTTGCCTGTTATTTCTGATGATGAAAAACCTTTTGATCTGCCTGATAGCTGGTGTTGGGTGAGGTTAGAGGATTTGTGTTCTTTGATTACCGATGGCACACATAAAACTCCTTCTTATACTACAGAGGGTGTTCGCTTTTTATCTGTAAAGGATATTTCAAGCGGTTATTTTGATTTATCTAACACAAAATACATTTCGCAGTCTGAACACGCCGTGCTTACCCAACGATGCAAACCTGAACAAGGCGATGTTCTAATATGCCGAATTGGTACATTAGGAAAAGCTCTTGCGGTTAATATTGACCTCGAGTTTAGCATTTTCGTTAGCTTGGGTCTAATTAAGCCTATAAATAAGAAATTATCAAAATACATTGAAACAGTTATCAATTCTGGCTATGGTTTTTCCTGGATTCAAAAAGTTAAGGTTGGTGGGGGAACACATACATTTAAAATCAATTTGGATGACTTGAGATTGTTTCCAATTCCATTACCTCCTATTGGTGAGCAGCAGCGCATAGTTGCTAAGTTAGATGAAATCACTCCTCTAATCAACCGCTACGAACAGGCATGGAGCAAACTAGAAGAATTCAACAAACGTTTCCCTGTTGATATGCAGAAATCTATTCTCCAGATAGCTATTCAGGGTAAACTGGTTCCCCAGATCCCCGAAGAAGGCACCGGTGAAGAACTGTTCCAGCAGATTCAGGCAGAAAAGCAATCTCTTATCAAAGCAGGCAAAATCAAAAAAGAAAAGCAACTGCTCGAAATCACAGAGGATGAAATCCCGTTTGATATCCCGGAAAGTTGGAAATGGTATCGCATTGGCGAATTGTTTAATATCGTCAACGGATTCACGCCTCTTAAAAGCAATCCAGAGTTTTGGACAGATGGCGACATTCCGTGGTTTACTATTGAAGATGTTCGTAGACAAGGTCGCTTTATTTCATCTACCGAGAAGTTTATAACCAGAAAAGCCTTGGCTAAAAACACAGAAAGAATCGTGCCTGCAGATACGGTGTTGCTGTGCTGTACGGCTTCAGTCGGAGAATATGCATACACCAAAATTCCACTAACAACAAACCAGCAGTTCAACGCATTTGTTGTAAAGGAGTATTACAAAAATGCGGTTTATCCACTATATGTTTTTGAATACGCAAAAACATTAAAAGGTTCACTGATTGATCGTGCTGGAAAAACAACATTCAATTTTGTGTCGATTGGAAAGTTATCCAATATGCTAATCCCGCTTCCTCCCCTTGCCGAGCAGAAACGCATCGTTGCTAAACTTAAAGAAATCCTGCCGCTGTGCGATAGGTTGAAATGATAGTACTTATATGATAATGTTCAATCTCGTAAATACTAAAACTTTCTTATTACAGGAGTAATTATGGACGAACGCATTTTTAATTGTTATTTAAAATATCAAAAAAAGAATAATCCGGACATATCCAAAAAGCTAAAGAGTTTACCAAAGGATATTCTAGTGTTGATGATTTTACTAATATGTTCAGTTTTGGGTGGGTTTATTTCTTCGTGTATGGGTAATGATACTGTTTCCTCTGTGTTATTGCTTTGTGAAACTGTACTATCATTTGTGTTTTATTGGCGTTTTGAAAACTATAGAATTAAAATTAGTGATAAAAGTATTGAAAAGCATAAAGAGTACTGTTTAAATATTGCAAATTGGTTAAAAACATATGATATCGAAACCGATGAGCATATTCAGATTGTCTATAAAAGGATAACGGAGCGTATTTCAAAAAATAATGATGAAAGAGAAAAGAGTGTAAATAGGGTAGAAAAATGGGTTCAAGTCTTGCTCGTCCCGATATTGATTTGTATTATTTCTGAAATAATCAAAAGCGACGCTGATGTAAGTGTTGCGATTGCAAATTCGTTTGTTGTGATTCTTATTAGTGCGTTGGTTTTTTCATTAATTTACATATCACGTTTTTTAAAATGGTTTCCCAATAAAAGAGAAACTGCACAAATGCAGTATTTTGCTGAGGATTTGCGTAGTATTTTAGATTATAGGAAATTAGAGAATAAAGAATTATTGCATTTATCCAAAAGCTAATAGTTTACTTATCCGGAACACCCTGAGGGTGTTCCTTACAGTTGTTCTATCTTACTAAACCTAAGACGGAAGAGAACTACCCACCACTATTGAGGTAATAAGTAATAGTGAAGAGTGAAGAGGGGGCTATTTGCTAAAGAAAAAAGGATGATAGGCTTCGCTACAATTTAATATATCAATAAAAAAATCTGGTCTGCGATAGCATATATAATGCCGTCGCAGACCGTTTTATTATATTTCGGAACGGGCTGAAGCCACATTCCTTACTTTTCTCGTGCCGTAGGCACATATCGCACCGAAGGTATATCGCATACGAAGTATATATCGCAAATCCGATAGGATTTATATCACGGTGCTAAAGCACCACAGCCTTACGGCTGGTGGGGTACGGGAATTGCTTCTGTGTTTGACTCAATAGTAATGAAGTTATTATGCTCGTAATAATATGCTTGCATTCTTAAATTTTTACAGAAGCCGTGCATTGGTGCGTAAAGCTGACCTTCGTTTAGTCTGAGGCAGGGTGCTTCCATTTCGTATTCGCCGTCCTGAGTTACGACTGTTGCAGAATTTTCGGTGAATTCTGACGTTTTACCGTAAACACCGATTTTAATTTTGCCCTCTGTTCTTTCAACGTCGCCACCGATAAAGCTTATAAGCTGACCGATAGGAATGTACCAATTGCCGTCGATATTCTGAGGGAGAGTTGTTCTTACGCAGATACCCAAATCGTAGCCCTTGAATTTAAGCCTTGTTTGGTTATAAACGGGTGAAAGGTCAACAGGGAATATTGTGTCAGCCTTTTTATCAATAACGCAATAGTCAACAATTTTTTCGTCTTCAATATAAGTTGTAAGTGTACATTTATTGCCGTCTATATCAACGATAGCGTACATAGAAAGCTCTTCCTCGTGGCAGTATGATTTTACGTTCCATACCTTTGGAACTGCTCTTGTTCCGGGAGGGTTACGGTGGCTTGAGCCTAAATTGTAATGAATTGTACCCTGTGAGGGTTTATCATAAAGACCTTCGTTTCTTCTGGGGAGAGAACGTGAAAACGTATGCTCGTGACCTGAGAAAACGATATCATATTTTTCCATTCCGTCGCGCATTGCAGGGTATGTATCATCACATTCAAGGCAAGGTCCTGCATAGTTTATGGGGAAATGGTGTGTGGCAAATTTCCAGGTCTTATCGCTTTTTTCAGCCTGTTCAATAAGCCATTCATTCATTTCTTCGTAGCCACTTGTGCCTGTCATACAAAAATGAGTATTACCATAATCAAACGCATGGTTAGCAATAGGTCTTTCAACGGGGCCGTTATGCTCATATGATCCCCATAGCTGATTTGTAAAATATTCAGCATATTCTGAATAATATTTATCTTCTTTTGTAAAGTAACTGCTAAAGCCCATATCGTCGTGGTTGCCCATACAGAACATTATGGGCTTACTTTCGATAATACCCTTAAGGCCTTCAAAAAGACCTGTCCACTGAATATCTGTCTGACCACAGTTAGTGTTATCGCCTGCAGTAAGTATAAAATCACATTCGGGATGGTCTGCAAGAATTTTCTTAAGAACTTTATTTAATACGCTATAATCTGCCGGGGGTTCTGCGTCACCTGCCTGAACGTCTGAAACGCAAAGGAAAGAAAATTTAGTACAATTTTCTTCAGGAGTTTTAAATTTGAAAACGTCACTTCTAAAAGCATCGTTTCCACAAGTGTATTCATATTCGCTACCAGCATCAAGACCTGTCATGTCAGCAAAATGCAAATTGCTGTCGTCCATATCTGTGTGAACAGTCAAAATTTCTGAGTTTGCTTTTTGCCATTCCTGTGTGCCTGTTTTTCTATAAAGCGCATAGCCATTTTCAACTGTAACGTCTGTTCTCCAACGAACAGTCATCTGGTGAGAAGCATCACCTTTAATAGAAAGCATAATTTGGTCGGGGCTAGGTAAAGAGCCACGTATTTTTTTCCATTCAGCTTTTGTTATCACAAAAACACCTTCTCTAAAACAATAATAAAATAATTTTAACATTTTTTTATAAAATGTTCAACAGATTACAGTATATATTTTGATTAAGAAAAAAATATTTTGTTGTAAAAATCTATAAAATAGTTGTTATATAGTGATATGTTGTAGTATAATAAATTTATATTGTTTTGTTGAGATAGTTATTGTAAAGATATTTAAGGAAGAAGGATGAAAGAAGTGGCGTTTGCAGAAGTACTCAAGTCAATAGAGAATTTTGTTTGGGGAATACCTCTTCTCGTAATTATTATAACCGGTGGTCTGATGCTTACCGTAAGGCTAAAAGGTATACAGGTAGTAAGACTTCCGTTAGCTCTTAAATGGATGTTCTCTAAAGAAGAAGGGGCAACGGGTAATGTTTCGTCCTTTGGTGCGTTGTGTACAGCTCTTTCGGCTACAATAGGTACAGGTAACATTGTTGGCGTTGCTACTGCTATTTGCTTGGGTGGTCCCGGTGCATTGTTCTGGCTTTTTGTGGCAGGTCTTCTAGGTCTTGCAACAAAATATGCAGAAGGAATGCTTGCTATTAAATATCGTGAAACTGCCCCTGACGGTCATACATATGGTGGGCCGTTCTGTTATATCGAAAAGGGTATGGGCAAAAAATGGAAGTGGTTAGCAAAAACCTTTGCTATATGTGGTGCAAGCGCTTCTATTTTAGGTATAGGTACATTTACTCAGGTTAACAGCATCTCAACTGCGATCCTTGATTTTGTTTGTAAAGATAAAGAAAAAATGGTATCTCTTCCTATAGTAAATGAGATTCCTGTATATGATGTTTATGTTGCAGTTATTGCAGTTGTACTTACAATTTGTGTAGCGTTAGTGCTTTTAGGCGGTATACAGAGAATTGCTAACGTAGCCTCTTTTTTAGTACCTTTTATGGCTATAACGTATATTGCTTTTTCCTTTGTTTTAGTAGTAGTAAATATAAAAGTAATGCCTGATGCTCTTGCTACTGTAATTAAGGGTGCTTTTGACCCGAGTGCCGTAACAGGTGGTGCTGTAGGTTCTATTTTCGTTGCTATGCAGCACGGTATTTCAAAGGGTGTTTTTTCTAACGAAGCCGGTTTGGGTTCAGCACCTATTGCAGCTGCAGCAGCAAAAGCAAAGGAGCCTGTAAGACAAGGCCTTGTTACAATGAACGGTGCTTTCATAACAAACATAATCTGCCTTATGACAGGTCTTGCACTTGTTGCTACAAATGCATGGGAGACCGGTCTTCAGGGCTTTTCAGTTACAAGATACGCCTTTACAAACGGTATGCCATTTTTAAATGAAGAAATAGTTTCATTTGTTCTTTCAATGTCCCTTGTTTTCTTTGCTTTTACAACTATTATCGGTTGGGATTATTATGCAGAATCCTGTGTAGAATATCTTTCCAAAGGTAATCAAAAGGCAGTAAAGGCATCTAAATATATTTATATTTTTGCCGTATTTATCGGTGGCTTTATGACCGTGGATTCAGTATGGACCATTGCAAATATTTTCAACGGTGTTATGGCACTTCCTAATATGATAGCACTTTTTGCATTATCAGGCATAGTTGTAAAAGATACAAAACAGTTCTTTGCTGAAAAGAAGCATAAAAAATAAAAGTTAAAAATCAAAGTTAATCATTTGAAAAAGATGGGAGATTGCCCAGGTTGTTGTTTTCACTTGAATCGGGGATTGATTTAAGGTATTCAGTTTCTCCTTTATGAGCAACACCGACACCTGCAATTTCACCATCTTTTGCCATTTGTACACCTTGATGTTTGTCTACAACAGAATTATCAGAAAGTTTATAGCCGGTTACTTTACCGTTTTCTTTGATAAGACCGACTACGTTTTTTGCATTGCTTTTTACTTCAGGTATTTCATCAAGTGTGTTCTTTATATTGTTGTCTTCATTCATAATATCTCTCCTGTTTATTGTATTGGTCACCGGATATTATAGTATTTGTAAAAGCTGTTGTGAAAATTCAGGATTATAAGAAAAAAGGATGGGTGTAAATGAACGGAAAGTTATCATCAAAATACATACTTGATTTCTATAAAGGACTTGAAAAATATGGTATAGAAAATCATGGCCTTTTAATTATGAAGGGTGATGAAACTGTTTTTGAAGAATATGTATATCCTTATTCTTCTGATATACCCCACACGTTGTTTTCGGTTACTAAATCTATAGTTGCAACAGCTGTAGGTTTTGCGATAGATGAGGGTCTTGTGTCACTTGATACCAGAATTATAGATGTTTTTCCTGAATATAAACCGTGTAAAAGCAGTCAATGGGATGAGCTTACCTTAAAATCTGTTTTAACGATGAACAGTAATAAAAAATTCAGCTTTTTGCAGGATATGACAGGCAATTATGTTGAAATGTTTATGAAGGCAGGCTTCAGAAAAAGTAAAGGTTTTTTATATAGCAATAACGATGCTCATATTGCAGCTGCTGTTGTTCACAAGCTTTCAGGAATGACGGTTGCAGAGTATCTTAAACCACGACTTTTTGAACCATTAGAGATAGATATGCCTTTTTGGGAAACGAACTCAATCGGTGAATGTATTGGTGGTACAGGCTGTTATTTAAAACTCCGTGATTTAGCAAAAATCTGTCGTTGTTACGGTAACGGTGGTAAATACAACGGTAAGCAGATTATTCCTGAATGGTGGACGGAAGAATCCACTAAAATTCAATATCCGTTTAAAAATGGTAAAGGCTACGGCTATCTTTTCTGGATCGAAGACGGAGCCTTCAGTATGACCGGAATGTTCGGACAGGTTATTACATATTTCCCACAGTATGATGCAGTTGTTGCAGTTATGAATTGTGGTATTGATGAAGGTAGTAATGAAAGACTTATTAATACCGTTTTAACAAAGGCTTTTGAAGAAGAAACAACTGATGAGTGGGACAATAAATTAAAAGAATATCTTGATAGCAGGAACCAGAAACCACAAATATGCGAAAATATTCCCGAAATACCAACAAACAAAACGTACTATATTACAAAAGGCTCAGATTTATTAGCAAAGTTTATGTTTCCGCAGAGTCTTATTCCCAGATCTGTTTCATCAAGCTTTGCAATAAGACC
>JAZOSL010000136.1:0-13089 GCA_045657085.1 Acutalibacteraceae bacterium
ACAATATCCATGCAAAGCTCTACACAACTGTCGCAAATAAACACACCTGGCCCTGAAATCATTTTCTGAACCTGGTCTTGTGGCTTGCCACAGAAGGAACAACGCACCTTTTTTTCGTTATCTTCTCGTGCCAAAAAGAGCACCTCCGAGTTTGATTAATAAATTAATTATCTTTTATCGATAACCTTATCTGCAATGCCGTATGCAACAGCTTCATCTGCAGTAAGCCAATTATCGCGCTCTGTATCAGCAAAGATTTCTTCAACACTCTTGCCTGTATTTTCAGCAAGGATTCTGTTCAAATGATCTTTTGTGCGTTTAATATGATCAGCAGCAATAAGAATTTCTGTTGCCTGACCCTGTGCACCACCCAATGGCTGATGAATCATAACTTCAGCATTCGGAAGAATATATCTTTTACCCTTTGTACCTGACGAGAAAAGGAATGCACCCATTGATGCAGCCATACCCATACAAATAGTTGAAACATCACATTTAATGTACTGCATTGTATCGTAAATAGCAAGACCTGCAGTAACGCTACCACCCGGGCTATTGATATAAAAACTGATATCTTTTTCAGGGTCCTGACCTTCAAGATAAAGAAGCTGAGCAACTATAATACTAGCTGTAGCATCATTAACTTCATCTGAAAGAACAATAATTCTATCATTAAGCAATCTTGAAAAAATATCGTATGAACGTTCACCACGGTTTGTTTGCTCAACGACGTAAGGAATAAGTGCCATAATTACAACCTCCTAATAGTTATATCGGCATTATTGACTGTATTTTGGTTTTTTAAACAAAAATACATAATACCGCCACCATTTTTATCAGGCGGCGGCATAAAGTTTAAAATTATTCAGCCTTGTCAGTATCTGCTTTTTTCTTAGCAGGTGCTTTCTTTGCTGCAGTTTCTTTTTTTGCAGCAGGCTTCTTTGCTGCTGTTTTTTTAGCAGGTTTTTCTTCAGCAGGAGCTTCTGCTTCAGCTTCTTCTGCTTTCTTTGCAGGAGTTTTTTTCTTTGCACCTGCAACAGCTGTTTCTTTAACAATATCCATAGCTTTTCTGCAAGCAAGGTCAGCCTTTACATCTTCAGCAGAGATAAGAGTCTTTATCTTTTCGATTGACATATCGTATGCATCTGCATAAGATTTAAGTTCTGTTTCAACGTCTTCATCACTGATTTCGATTTTCTCAAGTTCAGTGATTTTTTCAAGTGCAAGACGAAGTTTAACCTGTTTTTCTGCACCTTCTCTGTAGCTATCACGGAGTGCCGCAATATCCATACCGAGATACTGAAGGTACATTTCCATAGCAAGACCTTGAGCACGAAGTCTGTATTCAAATTCGTTAACCTGATTGTCGATTTCTTTTTCGATCATAACTGCAGGAATTTCTGCAACTACGTTATCAACAAGTGTATCCATTACAGCACTTTCAAATGCGCGATCAGCAGCCGCTTCTTTACGTGCTTTGATCTCTTCTTCAAGGCTCTTTTCATAATCTGCAATAGTATCAAATTCACTGATATCTTTTACAAATTCGTCATCATACTTGGGAAGTTCTTTTTTCATAATCTTATGAAGTTTGATTTTGAATAAGCAAGCTTTACCTGCAAGTTCTTCTGCGCCGTAATCTTCAGGGAAAGTAACGTCAATATCAAACTCTTCACCTGTTTTGTGACCGATAACCTGATCTTCAAAACCGGGAATAAAGTTACCTGAACCAAGTTCAAGGTCGTAGTTTTCGCCTTTACCGCCTTCAAAAGCAACACCGTCAACAAAGCCTTCAAAGTCAATAGTTGCGATATCACCTTTTTTAGCTGCTTTACCTTCAACAGTAACAAGCTTAGCATCTTTTTCAAGAGCTTTTTCAACTTCTTCTTTAACTTCTGTTTTCTTAACAGTAACTTTTTCTTTTTCAGCTTTGATACCTTTGTATGCTTTAAGCTCTACTTCAGGTTTTACTGTTACTTTAAGTTTAATAACGAAACCGTTTTCATCAAGTGAAACAATTTCATCATCAAAAGGAGCAGCTACAGGAACAATACCAGCTTCTTTTACTGCTTCGTCAAAGAGTGCGGGATATTCTGCATCAATTGCATCGTACCAGAAAACTTCTTTGCCGTAGTAGGTTTCAATAATGTGCTTGGGAGCCTTACCCTTGCGGAAACCGGGAACGTTGTATTTTCCTTTGTTTTTTGCATAAGCTTTTGAAACAGCAGCTTTGAAAGCATCACTTTCAATAGAAATTTCAAGAGCATATACGTTTGTTTCAAATTTTTCGCAAGACTTTAAACTCATTTGTATAACTTCCTTTCATTTTGCGAACATATATTAACTGCAAAATTATATCATAATAATCTGCAAATTTCTACTACTTTTTGAATATTTTTCCTTCAAATCTCTTAAAAAAATGACTTTTTTTAGAAAAAAACATATAATTAACAAAAATCAACTATCTAATGGTAGCACAATCTTTGGACAAAACATAAGATGGTCCGCTGAAACAAGCTGAAATTCGATACCGTTATGAGTGATTTTAGTGTTTTCTGGCGCAACAAATCCGTGCAAATGACCGAAAAAACAACGTTTTACAGGAAACTCATCTAATACTGACAGAATTTCATCACATTGTTGAGTTGAACTGATAGGTGGATAGTGAAGAAACGCTATTAATTCTCCCCCAAGCTTCTGAGCTTCTTTAAGTGATGCACGCAACCTGCCTGCTTCCCTTAAAATAACCTTCTGGTCAGCCGGTGATGAATCATCATAGAACCATCCTCGTGACCCTGCAACCGCAAAACCATCAACAAGAAAAGCATTATTATGAATAATATGAATTGAATCAAAACCATTCTCCTGAAGGAACTTATTCATTTTAGACATTGTATTCCACCAATAATCATGGTTGCCTTTAAGAATAAACTTTTTACCGTTCAGAGAATTAAGAAATGAAAAATCCTTAACAGCATCGGTAAAATTCATTGCCCATGAAATATCACCGGGAATTACAACACTATCTTCAGGCGACACAACCTTATTCCAATTCTTCTCAAGACGGTCAACGTAATCGGTCCACCCTTTGAATATATCCATAGGCTTATCTACCGAAAGCGACAGATGAGTATCACCTATTACAAACAATGACAATTACGCCACCTCAAATGCCTAACATATCGAATACAACCTGAGCCATATCCTCTTTAGAAGCAACATTTTCAAAACGAACCTGCTTACCTTTAAGGTCTGCAAGCTGCTGTGGAGCTTTAAGTGAAGAAATAGCTTCAAGAGCTTCAACAGTGCTGAACTCATCAGCATATTCTTTAGCCTCTTTTTCAACAGCACTAAGAACTGCTTTTGAAAATTTAAATGGTGATGCAGTAGATGCAATTACAACAGGGGTACTGTCACCTGTGTTTTCAATATATTTGTTGCAAACGTTAATAGCAACAGCTGTATGAGTATCTGCAAGATAAGAATAAGCATCGTAGGTTTCACCTATAGTTGCTTTTGTCATTTCATCATCACAGCAACCTGCAACGAAAAGCTCACTGATTTTTTCTTTTACGTCAGAACTTACAGAATACTTGCCGTTAACTTTGAGCTGAGAGAACCAATCGTTGATAATATCAGAATCTCTGCCACAAAGGATATATAAAAGTCTTTCAAGGTTACTTGAAATAAGAATATCCATTGATGGTGAAACTGTTGTATAGAAATCTCTGTTTCTGTCATAAACACCGGTTTCAATAAAATCAGTAAGAACCTTGTTAGCGTTTGAAGCACAAATAAGCTTATTAACGGGAAGACCCATTTCTTTTGCAAAATAGGCAGCAAGAATATTACCGAAATTACCTGTGGGAACAACGATATTTATTTTATCACCAAAATTAACAGAACCGTTGTTTACCATATCACAATAAGCAGATACATAGTAAACTATCTGTGGTGCAAGTCTACCCCAGTTAATTGAGTTTGCAGAAGAGAATACAAGATTATTTTTTTCAAATCTGTCAAGAATTTCTTTGTTTGTAAAAATTGATTTTACACCTGTCTGAGCATCATCAAAGTTACCGTAAATAGCACAAACACCAACGTTGTTGCCTTCCTGGGTTGTCATCTGAAGTTTTTGCATCGGGCTTACACCGTCATTGGGGTAAAATACAAGTATTTTTGTACCGTCAACGTCTTTGAAGCCTTCAAGGGCAGCTTTACCGGTATCACCTGAAGTAGCAACAAGAATAACAATTTCTTTATCTTTAAGATTCTTTTTTGCAGAAACAGTAAGAAGATAGGGAAGAATCTGCAAAGCCATATCTTTGAAAGCACATGTAGGACCCTTAAAAAGTTCAAGAATGCTGACATTATCGTGAAGTTTAAC
Source organism: Acutalibacteraceae bacterium (assembly GCA_045657085.1). Lineage (GTDB taxonomy): Bacteria > Bacillota > Clostridia > Oscillospirales > Acutalibacteraceae > DTU089. Next base: position 4,388 of record JAZOSL010000136.1, read on the forward strand.
AACAGGAGCAACAGCCTCTGATGAGAACTTACCGTCTTTATAAGCACCCTCCACACAATAGTCGAGTTCTTCTTTTGAAAAGTCTGAAAGATAAAGACCAAGAACCTTTTTTGCTCTTTCTTTATAGTTCGCAGAGCAAAGAGCTTTAATATCGTCATTTGAAAGCTTTGGAATTTCAAGAGGGATATATAAACCACCATCAGGTGAAATACCATCGGTAATTGCTTTTGAAGCAGTTACCCTTACATTATTATCTCTTGTTGATGTATATAACACAACGTACACTTCCCTTTTTAACGTGGACCATATATACATATTTACCCACAATAATTTTTATCGTCTAATTTTACCAAAGGGAGTTATAAATGTCAAGCATTATCAATATTTAGAATGTATTATTTTAGACTTTAACAGGATATTCATTTTTACCGTTACAAACAAAATTCATAACCTTTAAAACACAATCAAAAAAAGATAATTTTTTTATGGTTTCTTCTGATAAAATTTTATATTCTGTTTTTTTACCATCGCCTGATTCAACTGTAATAACACCTAAAGTCTGATTATATTCAACAGGTGCAGTCAGATTTTCATCAACCTGAATTTTAACACTAATCCCCGTTTCTTCTCCTTTTTTAACCACTATTGGATTTACATAAGGAATCTTACTTTTGACAAACTGTTGTCTACCTTTTATAACAGGTAATTTTTCAATTGACGTTGTATCAATCTGAGGTTTTACACAAATATAATTTGAAAAGCCCCAACTCAATAAATTCTTAGCAGTATCAAATCTGTCATCACTTGTTATACTGCCCATAACTACAGCTACAAGGTGAAGCTCGTCACGTTTTGCCGAGGCTGATACACAACAACCTGCTTTTGAAGTTGTGCCCGTTTTTAAGCCTGTTGTACCTGAATAAAAACGTACAAGCTTATTAGTATTAACAAGCTCTGTTTCACCATTTCTTAATGAATCCATCCAAACCGTAGTATAATTTGTAATAAAATCATGCTTTAAAAGCTCTACGGACATAATTGCAACATCACGTGCCGTTGTAAGGTGAGCATCTGTAGTATCATCAAGACCTGTAGCATTTTCAAAATGTGTATTATTCATCCCAAGCTGTTGAGCACGTTTATTCATCATATCAATAAAGCTCTCTTCACTACCTGCAATGTATTCGCCTAAAAGGGTTGCAGCATCGTTTGCACTACCGATTGCTGTTGCTCTTAAAAGTTCGTCAACCGTCATTTCCTCCCCTTCCTCAAGCCAGATTTGGGATCCACCCTTTGAAGCGGCATTTTTACTACAGGCAACTTTATCTGTCAACGTTATTTTTTTATTATCTATTGCCTCGGCTACTAACAGCATCGTCATAATTTTAGTTACAGATGCAGGATACAATTTTTCATCTGCATTATGCTCTAAGAGAACTTCGCCACTTTCAACCTCAAGCAGAATTGCTGACTTTGCCTTAACTTCAACAGGCAGATTCTCGTTATTGCCGTAGCTTAACTGATTACTTACTTCAACACTTGTTTCATCCTCTTTCACAACGTTTTCTAAGGCTTCAACCTTAAAAGACGTTGTAAAAAGAGTTAACAAACATAATAAAAAAGAAAAAACCTTTTTCATTCTTCTCACTCCTTTATGAGAATATATGAAAAAGGTTCTTTTTTAAGAACAATATACCTTTATTATTGGCAAACAAGACAAACCCAACCACCGTTTTCGTGGCGTTCAATAACGTTTAAACCTGCATTTACAAGTGCTGCTACAACTTCATCAGCTCTTGTATCAATAATTCCCGATGCAATAAACTTTGCGCCATCAGACATAAATGCTTTTACCTGAGAACTAAACAAAATAATTACATCAGCAACAATGTTAGCTACAACAACACTATATCGTTTTGTAACCTTATCGGCAAGATCACCGCAAACAAATTTCAACTGTGGTTCATCAAAGCCGTTCATCTTACCGTTTTCAATTGCAGTTTTAACGGCAAGCTCATCAATATCCACACCAAAAGCTTCTTTAGCACCTAAAAGAAGTGATGATATTGCAAGAATACCACTACCACAACCGATATCAAGGGCAGTGTCTCCATCTTTGATAATTCTGTCGAGTGTTTCAAGGCAAAGTCTTGTTGTATCATGAGTACCTGTACCAAAAGCAGCCCCCGGTTCAATATTAAGAACAGCTCTGTCACCTGCATCATAATCGTCTATCCACACAGGTCTTACAAAAAGCCTTTCACCAACGGGAGTAGGTTTAAAAAATGCTTTCCATTTATCTGCCCAATCTTCTTCGGAGCAACCTTCGGTTTCAATTCTATAGCTTATACCTTCGCTTGAAAGTCTTTCTGAAATAAACGAAACTGCTTCAACAGGATTATCGCCTTCCTGAATATAAATATGAATTATTGATTCTTCACGGTTTTTTTCGAGAAGCTCTTCATCTATCAAATCTATATGGGCAATTTCCCATGCAGCAGATTCAAGGTCACTGTAATCTTCAATATAAGTGCCGTAAGGCACAGCCATAACTGCTATTGCAGATGCTCTTTCGGTATCGGCAGTTGGTATATATATTTTAATCTCTGTATATTCCATCAAATTTACTCCTCAATAATTTTTGCCTGTGGTTCAACGTAAACTCTGCCATGATTATAAAGTCTTCTGTTTTCAAGCATCCAGAGTCTTCCTGTAAAATCGCCTGCATTTACATCTTTAACTGCATCTGCCATTTCGTACATATTTGCATCAAACAAGTCTAATTGCGAAAGGACTTCAGCTTCAATAAAGGCCGGTCTTACAGCTGCACCGAACTCAAGCTTACCGTGGTGAGAAATGAGCATATGCTGCAAAAGGACTTTCTTTTCAGGGTCAATATTTAATTCATCACATTTTCTGCCAACATCCTCGCTACCCATTACAAGATGGCCCAAAAGCATACCTTCAACAGAATGACCGTCAACCATACCTGTTGAATTAACCGTATACTCACGAAGCTTTGCAATATCGTGAAGAATTGCACCTGAAAGCAAAAGTTCACGATCAATACAGGGATAAATGCCACATACACATTCTGCAAGACGGACAATTGACAACGTATGGTAAAGCAAACCACCTGTCATTGCGTGATGGAGTTTTTCGGCTGCAGGGAAAAAGAGAAGCTCTTCTTTATGGTCATCAAGCATACTTAAAACAACGTTTTTTAATTCATCATCATTAAATCCGTTTACTATGTCTACTATAGTATCAAACATTGAGTTGCCACTATAATCAGAAGATTTCACATAATCAGACATATCAATATTGTCTTCAGATGTTACGTTTCTCATTCTTTGAATTATAAACTGATCATTGCCGTTGTACTGTTGGAGTGTGCCACGTAATTTAATAACTGTATTAACTTCGGGAAGAAAGCTTGAACCTTCCTTATAATCCCATAACTTAGCAATAAGTTCACCATCTTTATCAGCAAGGACAACATCAAGATAAAATGTCCCGTTTTTTGCACTTTTCTTTTCACAGCTTTTAACCAGTGCAAAGCACTCAACAAGACCTTGTTTTTCACATTCAATAAAATTCATTTTTTACACTCCAAATTTATATTTCAGTTAATTTTTTTATTACGTGTGATGCCACAAGATAACCTGCGACAGGTGGCGTAAAAGAAGTCGAACCGGGTACTGAAGTTCCGGTTTTTATTGGTTCTTCTTTCGAATAAACAACCGTTAATTTTTTTACGTTTCTGTTTTTCAACTCTCTTCTCATTACTCTTGCCAAGGGGCATACAGAAGTTTTATAAATATCGGAAATTTCGAATAATTCAGGTGAAAGCTTGTTGCCTGTACCCATTGAAGAAATAATCGGAATATTTAACTTTTCTGCTCTGACAGCAAGTTCAATTTTCGCAGAAACGTTATCAATCGCATCAACAATAAAATCATATTGTGATAAATCAATTTTATCTGATGTTTCAGGAAGATAAAACAAATCGAATTTTTCAACTTTAAGCTCAGGATTAATTGACAGATATCGTTTCTCTGCAGCATCTGTTTTCTTCATACCTACAGTTTCTTCGGTTGCTATAAGCTGACGGTTTAAATTGGTAATATCTACAACATCTTTATCGACTAAAGCGATTTTACCGATACCACCCCTTACAAGAGCTTCGGCAGCTGCACCACCAACCCCACCGATACCAAAAACAATAACCGAAGATTGCTTCAATTTATTCATTTTTTCCTCGCCCATTATTTGAGCCTGACGAGAAAACCTTTCGCTCATTTAATCACCTGAAAACATTTTTTATTATTATAAAGTATAGCAACAAGTAAAGTCAACAATAATAATGTAAATAAAAAACAAGGAAGTTTTTATAATGAAAAGAATTATATCTTGCTCACTTGCCGTTGTTTTAACATTCATTTGTATGGGTTTCAGACTTTACGGAATAATCAACAACCCTCAATACGCATCAACAAATTCAGATATAAGAGTACGTGATATAGCCGATAAGAGAGGCAATATTTACGACAGAAACGGCAACAGAATTGTAAACAGAGAAATTGACACAGTTTTACTTATAAAACCTGACAAAACTACTTACCCAATAGTTACTGAAGAAAAGGGTGAAAATTTTGCCAAAGATACTGTTTTAAAAGGATATTTTACAATACTGAAAATTGACGGAAAACACGCAAAATCAATTGACAATGATAACATCAAAGCCATAGAAGTATACAACCGTTACAAAAGCTCCCCTGCCGTACATCTTATAGGTTACACAGATATTGACGGCAACGGTGTTTGTGGAATCGAAAAATATTATAATGATAAAATAAAAAAATCTGATGGCAATTTAAAAGTTGCTTATAGTGCAGATGCAATAGGAAGAATGCTTGTCGGAGAAAAAACAGAAATCCGTGACAATAATTATTACAACAGTTCAGGTATATGCCTTACTATTGATATAAATATTCAGAATATTGTTGAAGCCGCTTTAATAAACGGTAACATTACAAAGGGTGCAGCAATTGTGCTTGACGTTGAAACTTCAGCAATTATTGCAAGTGCTTCGTCACCTGTATACGACAGAGAAAACCTTAATAGATACCTGAACGATAGTAGCTCACCTTTTTTAAACAGAGCTTTTGAAGCATACCCTGTCGGCTCTGTTTTTAAAGCCGTAACCACAGTAGCATCTTTAGAAAACAATATTATACCCGGCAATTATAATTGCTGTGGTTATATAGAAAAAAGTGGTAACAATTTTTATTGCAATAACAGAACAGGTCATGGCGAAATTGATTTTACTACTGCATTCTCATTATCCTGCAACCCATATTTTATCGAATTAGGAACTCAAGCAGGTGCTGAAAAGCTTTTGAAAACAGCTAAAGATTTAGGGTTCGGTAAATCATTTGACCTTGGTAACGGTTTCCTTACGCCAAAGGGTAAATTACCCGATTTAAAAGAACTGAACAGTGATGCAGCTGTAGGCAATTTAAGCTTCGGGCAAGGGAAACTAACAGCATCACCGTTACAGGTAGCAAACTTTTATTGCACTATTGCGAATGGTGGTATTTTTAACAAACCATATATATTTAACGGTGAATTTGATAACAATGGTAAATTTATACCGTCAATAAAAGAAACGGGTATTGTAAAAATCAAAAAGCAAACTTGTGAACAAATCAAAAATGCAATGCTTGAAACCACAAAAACAGGTACAGGCAAGCTTGCTTTTTCTAATATGTTTGACTCTTGTTCAAAAACTGCAACTGCACAGAGTGGTGTTTTTGATGAAAACAATAATGAAATAAAATATAGTTGGTTTGTGGGGTTTTTTCCGTATGAAAAACCTGAATACGTTGTTTGTATAATGAAAGAAAACGGAAACTCCGGTGGTATTGACGGAGCTCCCGTTTTCAAGGAAATCTGTGAAAATATTTATAAATATGAAAACAACAGTGATATCAGTTAATATCCATTACCCTTTGTGCACCTAAAAGAACACCGATTTTTGCACTATGGAAATTAAGACCACCCTGTAACCAAACAGCAAAAGGCTCTCTTAAAGGTGCATCAGCTGAAAGCTCTATTGATGAACCGTTAGTGAAAGCACCTGCTGCCATTATAACGTCACTGTCGTAACCGGGCATTGCCCAGGGTTCAGGTACAACGTAGCTGTCTACAACCGAACCACTCTGTAAGCCCTGACAGAATGCGATAAGCTTTTCTCTTGTACAAAGCTTGATGCTTTGAATAATATCAGCTCTTTTATCTTTGCTTGACGGTGAAACTTCGTAACCCATTTCTTCAAAAACTGCTGCTGTAAATACTGCTGTTTTTAAAGCTTCGCCTGTTACATGCGGTGCATTAAAAAGGCCCATAAAAATATCTCTTGAGTTTCCGAGAGTAGCTCCAACTTCTTTACCTATACCGGGAGTAGTAAATCTGTATGAGCAAAGCTCAACCAAATCTTTTTTACCTGCGATATAGCCACCACATTTTGCTATACCACCACCGGGATTTTTAATAAGAGATCCGGCAAAAACATCAACACCACATTCTGATGGAGTTTCATATTCTGTAAACTCACCATAGCAGTTATCAAGCATTGTTATGGCACTGCTGTTTTCTTTAACGATATCACAAATGGCTTTAATCTCTTCAGATAACAATGACGGTCTTAAAGTGTAACCCCTTGAACGCTGAATATATACTGCTTTATATTCTTTTTTCAAAAGCCTGTTTTTGAGTTCTTCATAGTCTACCGTACCGTCAGGTAACAAATCAACAATTTCAAATCCGATACCAAAGTCTTTTAAAGACCCCATACCTTCACCTGTAAGACCAATTACAGAATGAATTGTATCGTATGGTACACCTGTAGCACATAACACAGTATCACCGGGACGAAGCACACCAAAAAGCATAACGGAAAGAGTATGCGTTCCACTTGCAAAGCTATGACGGATAAGGGCATCTTCGGCACCGAAAATCTGAGCTGTAACTTCATCAAGAACTTCCCTGCCCCTGTCACCGTAGCCATATCCGGTTGAGCCTGTAAAATGAGATTCACTTACGCCGTTATCAATAAAAGCTTTTAAAACTCTTTGCTGATTAAACTCTGTGATTTTATCAATCTCACAAAATTTCTCATTACACTTTAAAAGCGCCTTTTCGGAAATTTCTTTTATTTGTTCATTAAAATTAAAGAATGACATTTTATTCTTCCTTTTTAACATAGATTTTCCCACAAACAGAAAAACCTATATTCTCATATAATTTAATATTTTTATCTTCGCACCAAAGAAAAACGTCTTTGATGTTTTTCTTTTGCAATTCACTTAAAAGTGCTTTTACACACTTTGTTGCGTAGCCCTTTTTCCTATAACTTTCGTTTGTAAAAACACCAGCAACTACGGCAGAATCTTCATAAACAAAAGGTGCAATTGCACAACTTACAGGAGTAGCATTATCCATCATATAAACTCCACACGAAAAGCCTTTGTTTATCTTTGCGGAAAATAACGGATACCACGTTTCAAACGAACCGTTACGAGAAAGCAAATTAAAAACACTTTCATAATCACTTAACACTGATAACGATGTAATAACTGTAACGTTACTTGATGAATCATATTCAGGTGTTATTCTTAAAACAGCTCGTTCTTCAAGATGTATTTCTTCAAAAAAGAAATCTGATAGAACATTCTTTATGCCCTGAAATTCGAAAAAAGACAACAATTCTTGTATATCTGCTTTTTCATTTAACCTGATTATTGTTGCGGTAACTCCTCTTATAGAAAAAAGAAGGGTTTTTTCATCATCAATTTCTTGAAAATACAAGCCATCAGAACTTCCGAGCGAAAAAAAGAAATCTGTATTAAGCACAGACAAAAACGGTGGAAATCCACCGTTAATATCTGTAATATGACACATTTTTTTAATCATATCTCGCAGCCGCCATGGCTTCTTACTTTAAGAATATAACAAGAACTTTCACCGAAAACTTTTCTCATAGCTCCGACAAATTCATCAGACATTACTTCGGGAACGAAAGCCTGAATAGTTCCGGCAAAACCACCACCGTGAACACGATATGCACCTTTGCCTTTTAAGAGTTCTTCACAAATACAAAGAGCAAGTGCAACAGGTTGTTCTGATGGGTTTGAAAGTGTAAAGCAGTTCTGGTTGTACATATATGAAGACTTGCCACTTTCAATAATAATATTTTTAAATTCTTCAAAATCACCGTCAAACAATGCTTTAGCAAGTTTTTCTACACGTTTGTTTTCGTTGTAGAAATGAATTGCTCTTTCTATAGCTCTGTCACCTGTTTGTTTACGGATTTCGCCAATGTTTTCAAAGACTGTTTTTTCGTCTACCTGACGTAAAACATTTTTACCAAAGAACTCTGCTACTGAATTCATTTCAAGACGAATTGCAGCATAATCACCTGTAAGGTCAGCATGGTTTCCACCTGTGTCAACAATACAGAGTATGTAACCGTGTTTTGCTATATCAAAATCAACCTTATTTATTACGGGTTTTGATGTATCTTCAAAGTCTATCTGAACAAAACCACCAACTGAACAAGCTGTCTGGTCCATAAGACCACAAGGTTTTTTGAAATAAACGTTTTCTGCATATTGTGAAATCTGAGCAATTTCAACTGC
>JAZOSL010000137.1:0-35985 GCA_045657085.1 Acutalibacteraceae bacterium
TACAACCGGAGTTGCTGCACATATTTGTGCTGCCGCCCCTGGTGGACCACGTTATGATGAAAGTATGTCTTCTGACGAAAGGAAATCAATAAACAACTGTATATGGTTATGTCAAAACCACGCTAAATTAATCGATACAGATGAAAAAACATATACTGTAGAAACATTAAAAAAATGGAAAAAAGATGCTGAAACTAAAGCTGCAATTTCACTTGCTGACACAAACTTTTTTAATACTTATCATTTATCTAATGGTGATGATTTGCGCAAGTCGATTTCTTAAGATTCTAAAAAACGAAGAATGTGAAACCTTATGGAATATTAAACATTTGAGAACTGATTTTAGGCATACTACGAGCATGGAAAGGAAAAGGATATTCGCAATAAAAAGAAATTAATCGCAGATGCGTACCAAAAAACTTGTGGTATGCAAAAACCTTGTCTGATTCAATCTGGATTGATACATCAACCTGTTTATCAAAACTCGTTAACAACAATGAAAACAACGAGTATGACGGTGCACATTATTGTGGCGAGTCTATGTTATATATGGGTATATGGTATGCTCAAGGTGTGCTACAGGTATCAAATTATCAATAATTTTTCATTACAAAAAGCCTGATTTTTAAATAAATCAGGCTTTTTGTTTTTCCCTTTTTCTTTTAAGCTCTTTATAGTTCTATCACTATTGCAATAGTTAAGCTTTTATGCTATATTAAATGTGTATGTGTTTCAAATTTAACTTTTAAGGAGGTCTGAAATTGGCTGCTGTTCAAACGAGAAAAACTAACAAAGCTTTTATGATTCTTTCAGCACTTGGCATAATATTTGTTATTGATGCTCATCTTTGGAACGGAATGTCACTTCTTTCAGAGATTTTCCCTTACGACTCTTTCTTTATGCCTATGTTCATTTTTATATCAGGCTATTTCTTTAAAGCTCGCAACGTTGAAACGTTTAAATCCACGTGTCTGTTTATCTGGAAAAAGGTTAAAAATCTGCTTTTTCCGTTTTTTGGTTGGACGTTTTTCTATTTCATTTTAATAACAGTTTTACGTAATTTTAATATTATTACCTTTGGTGAAACCACCATATATGATTTTATTAAAACCTTTATAGTATATGGTATAACTTTCGGTTTTAATGATCCGGCTTGGTTTGTACCGATACTTTTTTGTGTATGTAGCATTTACGCATTCTTCCGTTGGCTCTGCAAAAACTTCTGGAATGATTGGGTTGCCACAATAGTTATGATTCTTTTAGGTGCAGTTGCTGTGTATCTTGCCAGAACAGAGTTTAACACAAACCTGACAGTTATATTCTTAAAACCTGCATTCTTCATTCAGTTTTTCCAATTAGCTATTCTTTTTAGAGACAAGTTTGAGGATAAATTCGATCGTTTAAATACTATAACTGTTGTTTTAGTTGCAATTTGTATTAATATTATTCTTATTATGAAGTATGGTGAATATAACATTATCTTCCCCGTTTGCTCAAATATGAGAAATTTCAGGACAGAGAATTGTTTCTTGCCACTTATTACGTCAATCACAGGCACAGCCTTTTGGTTAAAGATATCTAAAGCACTTTCACCCGTTCTTGGTGACAATAAGCTGGTGAACTTTATTTCTGATAACACCTTCTTTATTATGACTCACCATTTACTTTACAAATCACTTTTCTTCGGCATTTTGGCATATATAGGTAAACTGGGTGTTGAAATGTTCAACGTAATTGATGTTGTTGCACTAAAAAACGATCCTTGGTACGTTTACGGTGACGCAAACTGGGGAAAACTTGGTGGTTTCTTTTTCGCAACAATAGTTACTTTACTCGCTTGCAAGCTTTATTTAGCAATAAAAGCTCTGGCATTCAAAAAAATTCCTTTGCTGACTAAAATCAAAGAAAAAATCTGATCCCAAACTAAAAAAGTCTCTGTTCAATAATGAACAGAGACTTTTTATTAATTAAATATTACTTTGCTGCAGGTATCTCTATTTCAAGATCTGTAAGAGCAAAGGTACAACAAGGATGAATACAACCGAATTTATAGTCTGCAAGACGGCGATACTCAAGATGTGCCGGAACGTAAATCTTACCACTTAAAAGATGTGAATGACAGAAGCCACATTCACCACTACGGCAACGTGAAGGCACTGCAATTTTGTTCTTTTCAAGAATCTGCATAACAGAATCTGCACTGTTACCTTCAACTGTTTTTGTTTCACCCTGACAGGTAACTGTAATTTTAACTGTTTCGGGCACTCCTGCAGGGTAATCTTCCTGAGAAGAAGGATTATGGAACTCACCAAACATCTCGTGACGGATATATTTTTTAGGAAGACCTAACTTTTCAAGCTCTTTATCAACAAATTCATACATCTGCTGTGGACCACAAAGGAAAACTGAATACGCTTCGTTTTCAGGAGCATATTTCTTTATAAGCTCTGCAGTAATAAAGCCTTTTTCTGTTCCCTCATATGAATTTTCGTCATGGCTGAGCACGTGAACAATTTTAACTTTATCACATTTCTTTTCAAGCTCTGCTAATTCTTCACGGAAAAGAATATTTTCATAATTTCTGCTACCGTAAAGAAGAGTCATTTCGAAATCTTCGTCACCGTCAGCAATAGCATTTGCCATTGAAACGAAAGGTGTGATACCACTACCACCTGCAAGACAAATTACTTTTTTTGCATCACGAAGCTCCTGGTATTCAAAGTTCCCTGAAGGTGCAGAAACCTCAACACTTCTGCCAACTGTCCAGGTGTCAAAAATATATTTTGACATAAGACCACCGTCAACAAGCTTTATTGTAAGAACGTATTTGCCTTCAAGTGAATCTTTTGGTGAAGATGAAATTGAATATGCTCTTGTTACAGGCATTCCTTCAATTGTTTCAAAAACTGTAAGGTATTTACCTGCACCGAAATATGCAAGCTCCTTTGTACCCTTCTCAGTATCGGGAACGAGAATAAAGCTTTTACAGTCCTCTCCTCTTTCAATTATCTCTTGAATTTTAAGATACTGACGCTTGGGATGAAGGGCTTTGGCAAGAGCCATAGCATTATCGGAAATCTGCGGAAGCTCTGCTTTACCGCCTTCAAATCTTGCCTGACGGTCACCGAGCATTGATAAAAACTTTTTCGCTTTAAGTGATTTAATATTTGCCATAATTATTTGCCCTCCTTTTTAAGCTTTTTAACAACAATTCCGCCGGCCTTTTCACCTGTGTAGTAAGCACAGCCGTAGCCGTCACCTCTCTCCTGAGATGCACCGCAGAAGAGGAAGTTTTCAAAGGGCTGATCCTGCAAATACTGAACTGTTCTGGGTATCATACTATCCCACTTTTCAAGCATATAGCCGTAGGGTGTACCCCAAGGTGTATTAAGATATCTTGCAAACGTTGGCGGTAAAGCAATTTCAATTTCTTCAATATAAGGTGTAATGGAAATGTTAAGTGCCTTTTCGCATGTTTCAATCATATCCTTTGCAATTTTTGTTTTAAACTTCTTGTAATCCTGAGGCTTAACGTCTTTCATAACGTCACCAAAGGTCATTGTTGTAAGGAACAACTGGCTTGTACCTTCAGGTGTGCAATCGGGAATAATTTCGTTAAGGCAGTTTATAATACAATAACCACTGAAATAATTCTGTGCTGCTTCATATTGTTTATCAGAATCAGAATCTGGAGCAATAAATACAGAATAATCTGTTATTCCAAGCTCTTCTTTTGTTTTGTTCATACCAAGATAAACTGTTGTAAGAGCACAGGCAATTTTTCTTTCGTTTATCATTTTAAGCTGCTTTTCAGGGATATCTTTCTTTTCAAAAAGGTCGTTCCAGACTGAGTTGGGTGAAGAGTTACAGATGAAATATTTACCGTAAACCTCTTTTTCACCGTTAATAACGACACCTGCAGGCTTACCGTCCTTCATAATTACCTTTGTAACTTCAGAGTTATACCAGATATCTCCACCGTTGTCACGGATAACCTTGTCAAGTGCAAGGCTCATTTCGTGGCTACGAAGCTTTGGTATACCTGTACCGTTCTCAACATAACTGTGAAGCATTGCCATATAATATAAAAAGTCAAGCTGTGATGCAGGTGAACCTAAATAACACCAATAGGTATTAAAAATATCCTGTGCTTTTTTTGGCATACCCAAAGCATCTAAAGTCTCTTTCATTGTATGAGAAACCATTCTCATAATATCAGGTAAATCTTTTATACTGCCAATGAGCTTTACCGGCTCTTCCATAGCATCAAAAGCTTTATACATATGAGCTGAAAGCTCAAATGCTTTCTTACAGCTTTCATAAGAGCCGGGAACCAACTCATCAAGCTTTCTTGCGAAATTTTCAAAGCCTACGGGCATTCTTGCATCTACTGTTACCATAACCCCGTTTTCATTCATAAAAGCATCTTTGTCGCCCTCTTTTGCAGGCACAACAAGACGGAATGTAGAGTCGTGAGTACACCAATCAACGTCACCATTCATACGTATAAACATATCTTCAATCTGACCGCTTTTGTCAGGTGCTCCAACGCCTGCGAGCTCGTGAAGTGACGGTTCAAACTCAAATCTGCCCCTTACAAATGACGATGCCGAGCCACCCGGGATATTGTGTCTTTCAAGCAAAAGAGTTGAAAGACCCTCTCTTGCGCACGTTGCAGCTGCTGCAAGGCCACCGTTACCTGCACCAATTACAATTACGTCATAATTTTTCATTTTTTCTCCTCCTTTTCGGATTTAACCTGACCTGCTTTCTTTTTCTGCCTTTTGCTCATAATAACTGATGCTAAAATCGCAAAAAGCAAGGCAGGAAGTGCATATAAAAAGGTAAAGGGATTTGATAAATCTCCTTTAGCACCTAATAAGGTCCACAAAATATTAAGAACTAAAAGTCCCATATTTGATGCCAGAAAATATTTACCGAAGGGAATATTCATAGCACCGAAAATAAGACTACTCAGATCCGACGGCATAAGGCCACCGGCTTTAAAAATCAAAACAATTGAAAATGAATTTGCACCCGTAAAATCATCAAGCTTTTTGATTGCCTTAAATCTCTTTTTTAAAGAATTTACCATTTCCATACCCATAAATTTACCGAGAAAATAAGGTAAAACAAGACTAAAAGCTGTAGCAACAGCATTAACTAAAACTGCAGTAAGCATATTATCGAATACAATTCCCGAAAGTACAAAAAGTACAGCAGGAGGGAAAATCAAGGCAAAGCTTTTCACCACACTGAAGCCGATTATAATAAGAGCTATCGTAAGCGTGCCACCTGTAAGGTATTGAGTAAGAGCACTGACGTTACTTACTGAAATGTTATTCTTCTTTAAGAAAACAACACAAACCACAACCATAGAAAGCATAAAAGCAATTGATAAAACCTGTAAAATCTTTACGATTCTACCATATTTATCTCCACTTTTCGCCACTGCCATTGTCTCAACTCCTTTCTTATTTGTTTAACTATTATTTTACCAATTTAGTTCGCTTATGTCAATTTAAATACTAACCGAAAAACATTGCTCTTTTTTATAAATATGATATAATTGAATAAAATATAAAGGGCTTTTTAAGGAGCTGATACTATGCTTTTAAAAATACTTGATGAATTAAATTTACCACCACTTTTACCACGTGAAGAAATGCTTGATATTTTACAAAGAGAGATTTTTGGATTTTTGCCTCCTGAACCTGAAAGCATTTCTTTTGAGATTGAAGAAGATATCATCCCAAAGTTTTGTGCAGGTAAAGCAGTTTGTAATAAGATTACTGCAAAATGCATTATCAACGGAAAAGAATTTTCTTTCCCTTTCCTTGCCAACTTACCAACAGACGACGAAAAGCACCCGTTTTTTATTCACGTTAATTTCAGAGATTTAAACCCTGACAGGTATATGCCTACAGAAGAAATTATTGATAACGGCTTCGCAGTTTTCTCTGTTTATTACAACGATATTACTTCTGATGATAATGATTTTACAAATGGTCTTGCAGGCATACTTTTCCCTGACGGTAAAAGAAACGCTACTGATCCGGGTAAAATTGCTATGTGGGCGTGGGCAGCAGGGCGAGTTATGGACTATGCCCAAAGCCTTACAGATAAACTATTAATTGACTGTGGTACCGTTTGTGGCCATTCAAGGCTGGGTAAAACAGCACTTTTTGCAGGTGCAACTGACGAAAGATTCAAATTTTCATATTCAAATGATTCCGGCTGTTCAGGTGCTTCCCTTGCCCGTTGGACCCGTGGCGAAACAGTAAAAGAAATAACAGATAGATTCCCCTTCTGGTTTTGCGAAAACTATACCAAATATAGGGACAATGAAAGCGAAATGCCCTTTGACCAACATTTTCTCATTGCTTCTATTGCCCCAAGACACGTTGTTATTGGTAGTGCATCTGAAGATTTATGGGCAGACCCACGTTCAGAAATGCTCTCTTGTGTTGCTGCAAGTGACGCTTTTGAAAAAGGCTTCAAATATGAAAACAGATTCCCCCAAATTAACGATATATTTTTTGAAGGTGATATTGGTTACCATATGAGAAAAGGTCTTCACTATTTCAGTCGCGAAGACTGGAATAAGCTTATCAAATACATAAACATGCACAGATAATTTTTATTAATTAATTTAAAGTTAAATGCACCTTGAAAAGCCTGAGCTTTTCAAGGTGCATATTAATTGTTGCTAATAGTAAGAACAGCAAACGTTATCGCAAAAACAATTCTGATTCGTTTTATTTTCTGTCTCTGTAATACTGTGTATGTGTTTTAGGATGGGGGTTATTCTCCCAAATTTCTTTTGCTACAGGTGCCCAGGCTTTGCTGAAATCATCACATTTTGAACAAAGCTCTTCTACCGTCTCCTGAGAAATAAAGTCTGTGCTTTTTGCATTTGTTTCTTTAATAATGTTTCTCAGAACATCAGGATTTTCAAGCATGGGGCACGGCATAAGATGATTATCATTAAATGGCTGACCTTTTCTGTATGCCATAAACAACGGTTTTTTTAGAGCATCTAAAATTGTGTCTGTTCTGATATTTGAATCAGAATAATGTATAAACACACATGGCTCCATATCACCATTTGAGTTTATATGGAAATAGTTTCTGCCACCTGCAATACAACCACCAACATACTCACCATCATCCTGGAAATCCATAACAAACAGGGGCTTGCCTGACTTTCCGTTACGCATTTTCTTGAGCCAGAAATACATAAACTTCCTTTGCGACGGGGTTGGAATCAACTCTTTATCTGCATTTTTACCCACAGGCATAAAATTAAAATAAAACGCGTATTTAACACCTGAGTCAATCATTTTATCAAGGAACTCGTCACTTGTAACATCGTTGACGTTTTTACTTGTGTAGCATACAGAAATACCAAAAAGAATTTTCTCTTTCTTGAGAAGCTCCATTGCTTTTATAGTAGTTTCGTAAGCACCGTTACCCCTACGCTCGTCATTACTGCATTCATCACCTTCAATAGAAAGAGCTAAGGTAATATTGCCACATTTTTTAATATCATCGCAAAGCTTTTTATCTATGAGAGTTGCATTTGTATAAATAAGGAAGGTGCATTCGGGGTTTTCAGAAGCAAGGGTTATAACGTCATTTTTTCTTATAAGTGGCTCACCACCTGTAAGCATATATAAATGAGTACCAATAGCCTTACCCTGATTTACTATGTTTCGCATTTCATCAAGTGAAAGCTGTAAGCTATGACCATATTCTGCTGCCCAACAACCTTTACAATGAAGGTTGCAGGCTGAAGTTGGATCAAAAAGAATTATAAAGGGAATGTTGCAATTGTATTTATCACGGTTTGCCCTTACGGTTTTAGTGCCGAAATAACCTGCATGGATACCTAACGAAATAAGAAGGGATTTTACAAGGTCACGGTCAACGTCGTTTAAAATATTTTTGGTGAGTTGCATATACACATTTTCATCATCACCAACAGCATTTCTCATTTTCTCGAAATTTTTCTTAGGATACATTTTGAAATATTTCTCGGCAACGTTTAAAATCTTCAACAGATTTTCTTCAGGGGCTTTGTCAATATATTTCAAAATTCTTGAAAGCGCTTTTTCTGCTGCAAAATGAATTAAACGATGTTCCACTGTAAAACCTCCCTTCATAAAAAATGCAGAAATAAATACACACTCTAATATACTATCATACCCACGGTAATTTGTAAACTGTTTTAAAATCTTTTTACACGAAAAATTATTGGTCAAAACATCAGCTTTATTCAGAACAATCTTTCTTGACAGCAGTATTTTTTGTACTTATAATTAAAATGAACATTAATTTAAAGAATTGCTCGGAGGTTTACTTATGAAAGCCTTGTTACTTTCTTCTCTTGTAAAAATTTTTAAAGACAGCGATATTAATTTTAATGAATTTACAAAGGCTACCTGTCTTAAAAATGAAAGATTTTCTTTTCAGGTTGGGTTAATCCCGTCGGCTGATGAAACAGACGTTAAAATCTCTGTCGTTTCACCATTAAAATATTATCTGAATTTATACGAAGTTGTTAATATCCGTGCAGGTAAAACAGGTTATGACAATTCCGATAAATTCCATTATGATTTAAAAAGAAAAGAGTTCCCCGATTTATTAAAACCAATTAAAGATAAAATCAAGGTTAAACCAAACAATGCAACAGCAATTTGGATTGAGTTTTCAGGAAACGGTGATGTTTCAGGTGAACACGATATTACCATTGTTTTAGAAACTGTAAACGGAAAAACCGAAAAGACCTTTACTCTTGATATTATTAATAATAATTTACCCGAACAAGAGCTTCTTTTTACAAACTGGTTTCACAACGATTGTCTTTGCACCTATTATAAAGTTAAGCCCTTTTCAGACGAATATTGGGTAATTTTTGAAAGGTTTTTGAAAAACGCTGTGAATCACGGTGTTAATATGATTCTGACACCTGTTTTCACACCACCACTTGACACTGCAGTAGATGGCGAAAGACCTACCGTACAGCTTGTTAGCATTGAAAAGAAAAAGGGTGAATATTTCTTCGATTTCACCAACTTCAGAAAATACGTAAAAATCTGTCTTGATAATGGTGTTAAGGCATTCGAAATCTCTCATTTCTTCACTCAATGGGGTGCAACATCTGCTCCTAAAATTGTAGCAACCGTTAACGGTAAAGAAAAACGAATTTTCGGATGGGAAACAAAAGCCAGTGGCAAGGCTTATAAAGACTTTTTGAACTCTTTTGCCAAAGCCTTTACAAAAGAAGTTGTTGATTTAGGAATTAAAGAGCGTTGTTGGCTTCACGTTTCAGATGAACCTAACGAAAAACAAATTTCCGGTTACAAAAAAGCTGCTGCAATTCTTCACGAAGCCTTTCCCGACTTTAATAATCTTGACGCTCTTTCAGATATTGAATATTTCAAAAAAGGACTTGTTAAAACACCCGTTTGCTGTGAAGACAAAGCAGATGTTTTCAGAAAACACGTTGAACATTTCTGGACCTATTACTGTTGTGGCCAGGTTGATAATTTATTACCTAACAGAATGTTTTCACAACCATCACAACGCAACAGGGTTTTAGGTGTTCTTCTTTACAAATACGATGCTGAAGGCTTCTTACATTGGGGACACAATTTCTGGTATTCACAATATTCAAAATATGAAATCGACCCTTACAAGGTTACAGATGCCGACAACGCATTCCCATCAGGTGATGCATTTGTTGTGTATCCCGGTAAAAACGGCGAACCACTCAATTCTCTTCGTCATGAAGTTTTTTATAACGGCATTCAGGATTTACGTGCTTTAAGACTTTTGGAAAGTCTTACTTCTCGCGAAGAAGTTCTCAAGCTTATTGAAGAAGATCTTGATATTCCGTTAAGCTTTAATTGTTACCCCACACATCAGGGTTGGTTGCTTGATTTAAGAGAAAGAATAAATCAGGAAATCAGAAAGCATATCTGAAAGCTATTTCACTAAACAAAAACCCTATCACTCGTTTTTGAGTGATAGGGTAATTTTTTATTTTATTTGTTTGCAGCTGCTGCAGCTTTCTTTTCGGCTTTCTTTTTACGTGCTTTATATGAGTTAAGCTCCTGAACACATTCGTCAGGTAAATCGCAATCACCAACTGAAAGCACGGTTTTATTGTAAAGACCCTTGAAGTTAGAACCACCTGTTGTAAGAATTTTATTCTTTTTAGCGTATTTGATGAAATATGCTTTTTCTTCGTCGTTAAGCTCAGGCGAATATACTTCAATACCATCAAGTCCTGCTGCTACAAGCTCATCAACGAGCTGTTTGTTTTTACATCTGTGGGGATTAGCAAGAACAGCTATACCACCTGCTTCGTGAATAGCATCAAGAATATCAAAAATGTCGTCATATTCAGGTACGTTATTTATATTTTCTTCGCTGTCTGAAGAGAAAAGCTGTTTGTAAAGGTCACCGTAAATTCTGTCAGCAAAGCCATTTTCAATAAGCGCCTGCATAATGTGAACCTTGAAAATATTTGTTGAACCTGATGCACATTTTACAACAAACTCAGTTGTTATTGGATATCTCTGTGCTGTTTTGAGCATCATATTATGAGAAGATTTTCTTCTTATAAGCGAACTGCGACGGCAAAGACCTTCGAGTCTGTCAGGAAAATCAGGCTTATAGCAAAGCATATGTATTTCCTGACCGTTTGTTTTATCTGTACCTGAAAGCTCAACTGCAGGTATAACAGTAACACCGTGTCTTTCACCAATTACCTTGCCCCTTACAGTACCGGCAAGGCAGTCGTGGTCAGTAATTGCAATTGTTGTAACTCCGCGTTTTTTTGCAAGTAAAATCAAATCCTCGATACCCAACGAGCCGTTTGATAATCTGGTATGGCAATGTAAATCCGCTGACAAAATAATCTTCCTTTCCTACTCCAAAATGAGTTTTATAAATTTACCCCTAAAATTCATCCATTTATATTCGTGGTGAAAAAAGCCCTCTTTAAAAAAGGCAGAAATTCCCCAAATATAACTATGGATTTATTTTACACCAATTTGCACAAAAAATCAAGTAAAAATTTTACATTTAATCCATCTTTTTTCTTATAAAAAACTAAAATTTTCTTATTGGTAACGTTTGATTTTTTAATGTTTATATGATATTATTCTATAAGATTGTAGTTTGAGTGAAAAAGATTGTCTCAAAATCTGTTTTTGAGCGATTTTAACCACTTACGGTATGGTGAATTATGAAGAAAACTGTTTTTGTAGCTCTTAGTGGTGGTGTTGATTCTGCTGCTGCAGCAATACTTTTAAAAGAACGTGGGTACGACGTCCACGGTGTCACTTTGCGTCTTAAACCACGTGACCTTGCCGATAAAGATATTGCCGACGCAAAAGCAGTTGCCGACACACTCGGCATACCGTTAGACGTTCTCGATATGCGAGAAGAATTCAAAAAAATTACAGACTATTTTTGTCGCGAATATCTTGAAGGAAAAACTCCAAACCCTTGTGTTTTCTGTAACCCTACAATAAAGCTTGGTTTATTGCTTGATTATGTTAAAAAGCAAGGTGGCGACTTATTAGCAACAGGCCATTATGCTAATATAACCAAAGATGAAAACGGTGTTTATTTCATCAAAAGAAATCCCTCCAGCAAAGACCAAAGCTATTTCCTTTGCAGGTTGAATCAGGACATTCTTTCTCACGTAATTTTTCCTATTGCAGATATGCCGAAAGATGAAATACGAGCATTGGCTCTTGCTAATAACATTCCTGTTGCAGAAAAAAAGGACAGCCAAGAGGTATGCTTTATACCCGATAACGACTACATTTCTTTTATCGACAAAGAGTTTAAGCCTGCTGAAAATCCCGGTGATTTCATTTCGTCAACCGGTGAAAAGCTTGGCACTCATTCAGGTATTTACAAATACACAATTGGTCAGCGAAAAGGTTTAGGTGCCTTCGGCAAACCAATGTACGTACTATCAATTAATCCTGATAATAACACTGTTACCATTGGCGATAACGACGAGCTTTTCAAAAGCAAAATAGCTGCCGACGATTTAAGCTTTACTGCTGAAAAAGCACCGGACGAAAACCCGTTCACCTGCGACGTAAAAATACGTTGTGCTGCAAGACCTGCAAAAGCAATCGTTACAATTAACGGCGACAAGGCAATTATTGAATTTGAAACTCCCCAAAGGGCAGCTGCCCCCGGTCAGACTGCCGTATTTTATAAAGACGATATTTTATTAGGTGGTGGAACAATATGCAATCTTTAAGAATGCTGTACAAAATTGGTAAGGGTCCCTCAAGCTCTCATACAATGGGGCCACAATATGCTGCTGAGTATATTAACAACAACTATCCTGATGCTGCATTTGTAAAGGTTATACTTTATGGCTCATTAGCTCTTACGGGTGAAGGTCACGGCACAGATAAGGTATTGAACGATACTATTAAAGCTCCTCACGAGCTCATTCTTGATACAACCACAAAAGATTTACCCCACCCTAACACGCTTGATTTTATTATTTGTGACGAAAACAAAAACGAAATCAAAAAAGTACGTGCTATGAGCATCGGTGGTGGCGAAATAAGAATTGAAGGTGTTCCTGCAGTAACTGCCCCCGAGGTTTATCCACAGAAAAATTTTGAAGAAGTAAAGGATTATTGTCTTATACATCATTTAAGACTTAGCGACTACGTTGCTTCGTATGAAGGCGAAAGCATTATGCTTTTCCTTAAAACTGTATGGGAACAAATGAAAACAACCATAAGGGAAGGTCTTAATATTGAAGGTATCCTTCCCGGTGGCCTTGAGGTTGAAAGAAAGGCTAAATATCTTTATGCACAACGCCATATGGACGAAACTCCCGAAACAAGAGAAAACAGGCTGGTTTGTGCATACGCTTATGCTGCAAGCGAACAGAATGCTGGTGGTGGCACAATAACTACTGCACCTACATGTGGTGCTTCAGGTGTTCTTCCTGCCGTGCTTTTTTATATGCAAGAAAAGAAAGGCTTTACTGATTTTGAAATCGCAAAAGCTCTTGCTGCTGCAGGTATAGTTGGCAATATTGTAAAGCAAAATGCATCTATCAGTGGTGCTGAAGCAGGCTGTCAGGCTGAAATCGGTACAGCTTGTTCAATGGCTGCTGCTGCCCTTGCCGAGCTTCATTTTATGGATTTAGATCAGATAGAGTATGCTGCAGAAAATGCAATGGAGCATTATTTAGGTCTTACCTGCGACCCTGTATGTGGTCTTGTTCAGATTCCTTGTATCGAAAGAAATGCCGTTGCAGCAATGCGAGCTATAAACGCTCTTTCGCTTGCAAACTTCTTGACATCAACAAGAAAAGTCAAATTTGATACCGTTGTTCATACTATGTACGAAACAGGTAAAGATTTAAAACACAAATACCGTGAAACAAGTGAAGGTGGTCTTGCTGCCAACTACGAGGCATTGGACTAACAATCAAATAAGGAGCGAAAAAAATGGCAACAGAAAATAACCAAAATATCGTAAAAGCTACCGAACACCCTAATAAAATCGGCATACGTGAAGGTATAGGTTATATGCTCGGTGACGGAGGAAACCTTTTCCTTCTCACTTATGTATCCTCTTACCTCAAAGTTTTCTACACCGACGTTTTGAAGCTTCCTACAAGTAAGGTTGCAAACCTTTTCTTGCTCACACGTTTGTGGGACGCTATCAACGACCCTATGTGGGGTGCGATTGTTGCAAAGAAAAAACCCTCAAAGGACGGTAAATATCGTCCCTATCTTAAATGGCTTGCTATTCCCCTTGCACTTTCACAGATATTATGCTTCATTGACGTCTCTTCCTACACCTCAAATCCGTTGTTGCTTCTTGCCTTTGCATACATTACATACATTTTCTTCGGTATGCTTTATACAGGTATGAACGTACCCTTCGGTTCTCTAGCCTCAGTTATTACAGATGACCCCGACGGAAGAACGTTACTCTCTTTATTCCGTACAATCGGTAGCGGTGTCGGTGGTGCCGCACCTGCCCTTTTAGCACCCTTCCTTATTTATACAACCGTTACTGCTGCAGATGGCTCTAAATATGACGTTGCTGATGGCCCCGGTATGTTTAAGTTCGCGCTTGTAATGGGTATTCTTTCAATCATTTTCTATTTTGCTTGCTACGGTATGACAAAGGAAAGAGTTCCTTCAGAAGCAGAGCCTAAGGTTAATATGAAACAAATTTACGGAGGTATGCTCAAGAGTAAGCCATTTGTGGTTCTTGCTATCACCGGTATCCTCATAAGCGGTCAGCTTCAGTTCAACTCACTTAACCAGTATCTCTACAAAAACTATTTCTGTGATACTTCTCTTTCCGTTATGGGCACAATCGCACAATACGCCCCCCTTGTTCTTATGCTTCCCTTCTCAGGTAAAATAGTTAAGAAATACGGTAAAAAAGAAATATGTGGTGTTACATCATTTGTTGCAGCCGTTGCTGCTATTGCCACATTCTTTATTAAACCCGGTCCCGATCAAGCATGGCTCTTCCTTGCTTTACAGTTCGTTATCGGATTCGGATATTCTTTTGTTTCTATGACAAACTGGGCTATTGTTGCTGACGTTATCGACTATCAGCTTTATAAAACAGGCATCAAAAACGAAAGTGCTGTTTATGCAGTTTACACATTCTGCAGAAAGCTTGGTCAGACTGCTGCCGATTACGGTGGACTTGTTCTTTTAGGTAAAATCGGTTACGAAGCAGAGACAATGGCAAACGCAGGCTTTGTTCCCGGTATTAGTGAAGGTATTTTAACAGTATGTACTCTTATCCCTGCTATTACATACACTCTCGTATTTATTCTTTACAAATTCTTCTATCCGCTCACAAAAGAAAAGCTCGAGCCTGTTTACGAATACGTTCGTCAGACAAACAGCAGCGTAAACGAATAATAATTAAACAAAGAAAAAACTGTTACGTTCGAACACGACGTAACAGTTTTTTGCTTTATAATTGCAAATTATCCTTATCTGTAAGCCATATTAAATCCTTTGCACCTTCGGTCGCATCCTTTTGTGGCTTTTCTTGTTGCTTTGAGTTTTGTCCGTTGACTATTTTAACACCGTTAATTCTTACTATACCACGTTGTTTTTTATTGTCAGGATTATTCATAAACCCACCCCCTTTATGTATACTTTTTTCCGTTTTTCTTCTTATATTATTTGAAAATGTTTTCTATTTATACTTGTTTTAAATAAGGGGGTCTGTTATACTGTATTATGTATATTTATATTAATTTTACTTTATAGGAAGTGAAATATGAAAAATAGATTCAAACAAACAATTGCATTGTTATGTGCTATAAGCTGTCTTTGTTCAATTCTTGTCTTTTCAGGTTGTGCTATTACAGATGAAAAACCGGCTATGACAATAAATGACGTTGCAATAAGCAATGATATTTTTACATACTTTTTAGATTTAGCAACCGTTGAAATGGATAAAGAAGCATCTTTTGATGCAATAAGAGAAAAAGCAAAAACATACGCTGCAACTTATTTTAAAACAAATACTCTTGCACACAACGAAGGTATTGTTCTTTCAACTGCACAAAAGGCACAGGTTTCTGAAAAGGTAAACGCTTATTGGAGTATTTACGGCAATTACTACACAAAAATTGGTGTTTCAAGAGAAACTCTTACAAAGGTTTTTACTGCCGACAGCTTCAGAAGTGCTTTGTTACTTCATTATTACGGTACAGGTGGCGAAGAAGAAATACCGTTAACACGTCTTTACGCACAGTTTAAAACGAATTATATTGTTTTCCAATCTATCACAGGCTATTTCACCACCACAGATGCTTACGGAAAAACCGAAAGAATCAGCGAAAACGAAAGTGAAGCTCTTATTCTTAAATTTCAAAATATGGCTACAATGGTGAATGCAGGTGAACAGAATATGGAAGAGGCTGCTGATTTCCTTTCATCTACCGGTTATCAGAGCTCTGCACAGACAGTTATTCTTCATAAAGATGATACAAGCTACCCAAAAGGCTTTTTTGAAAAGGTTCAGGCTACTGAAGCACGTCTTGCAACAGTTATCGGTACAACCGATTACATTTTCCTGGTTTTAAGAGGCGATGCTGACACAAATAGTGAATATTTCAAAGAGAAAAAGCCTGAAATGATTGAAATCATTGTCGGTGATGAAATAGACACGAAAATCGCTAACTCTCTTAACACAGATATAAAAGTTGTAAATAATATCGCTGTAGGTTATTACAATCTCATTATGAACGAAAAAGGTGCATAAAATGAATTCTGTTATTGAAAACATTATGACACGACAAACAATCCGTGAATATACAGACGAGCAGGTGCCTCAGGAGCTTTTACAGGTTGTTCTTGATGCCGCAATAAGAGCCCCAAGCGGCAGAAACACTCAGCCTTGCCACTTACGAGTTCTTCAGAATAAAGATTTGCTTGACGAAATGAACACGGATTTTAAAAATATTGTTGGGTGGGACACCCCTGCGTATACAGGTTGGGATATTCGTCCTGTTTACCATAATGCACCTACATTTATTTTTATATTTGCCGAAAGCAAGGCAGATATGGCAGCAGGTCTTATGGCTGAAAACATTGCTCTTGCAGCACATTCGTTAGACCTTGGGTCTTGTATGATAGGCTCAATCGGTGGACTTTTTGATAATGCTGAAGGTGCAAAAAAATGGAAAAAGATATTGGATATTCCCGAAGGTTGGCATTTTCTTTTAGGTTTAACACTTGGCTACCCAAACGAAAAACCACCTTTTAAAGACAGGGAAGACGGTCATATAAAATTTATAAGATAAGGAACTTTTATGAAATATTTTGCAGGAAATTACGACGTTGCAGTTATAGGTGCCGGTCACGCAGGTATTGAAGCAGCCCTTGCAGCTGCAAGGCTTGGTGCTAAAACAGTTATATTTACAGTCAACCTTGACTGGGTGGGCAATATGGCTTGTAACCCGTCAATTGGTGGTACTTCAAAGGGTCACCTTGTGCGTGAAATAGATGCTTTAGGTGGCGAAATGGGTAAGGCTGCTGACAAAACCCTTATTCAAAGCAGGATTCTTAATTTAGGTAAAGGCCCTGCCGTACACTCTTTGAGAGCACAGATAGACCGTAAAGAATACACTCAATATATGAAGCATTGTCTTGAAAATCAGGAAAACCTTGATTTAAGGCAAGGCGAAATCGTTTCGTTAGGAAAAAACAATGATGGTTTATGGGTTTTCGCCACTCGTCTTGAAGCCGAGTACACAGCAAAAACTGTAATTATCGCAACAGGTACGTTCTTAAAAGGTAAGGTTTTTGTTGGTGATGTTTCTTACGAAAGTGGTCCTGATGGAATGTTCCCCTCAAACGACCTTTCCGATTCACTTTTAAAGCTTAATATTCCTTTACGTAGATTTAAAACAGGTACTCCACCAAGAGTTAACAGAAACAGTGTTAATTTTGAAGGTCTCGAAGAACAAATCGGTGATGAAGAAATCACACCATTTTCTTTTGAAACGCCCTATGACACCCTTGAAAATAAGGCTATTTGCCATATTACCTACACAAACCCTGAAACAAAACAGGTTATCCTTGATAATCTTCACCGTTCTCCCCTTTACTCACATAAAATTGAAGGTGTAGGACCACGTTATTGCCCAAGTATTGAAGATAAAATTGTTCGTTTTGCTGAAAAAGAAAGGCATCAGGTTTTCATTGAACCTTGTGGTCTTAATACCGAAGAATTATATTTACAGGGTCTTTCTTCTTCGTTGCCCGAAGATATACAGCTCAAAATTTTAAGAAGCATAAAAGGTCTTGAAAACGTTAAGGTTATGCGTACTGCATATGCTATCGAATACGATTGCGTTGACCCTCTTGCCCTTAAGTCTACATTAGAGTTTGCAGACCATCCTGGTCTTTTCGGTGCAGGTCAGTTTAATGGCTCATCAGGCTATGAAGAAGCTGCTGCACAAGGTCTTATTGCAGGTATAAATGCTGCTCACAAAGCCTTGGGCAAAGAGCCTTTCACCTTAGACAGAAGCACGTCTTATATCGGCACTCTTATTGACGACCTTGTTACAAAGGGTTGTCGTGACCCATACAGAATGATGACCTCGAGAAGTGAATACAGGCTTATTTTGAGAGAAGACAATGCAGATTTAAGGCTTACTGAAATGGGTTACAAGTTAGGTCTTATAAGCGAAAAAAGATACAATAAGCTGTTAGAAAAAATAAGTCTTATTGAAGAAGAAACCCAAAGAGTTTCCAAAACAACAATTCCACCATCACAAGAGCTTTCAAAAGTGCTTGAAGAAGCGGGCACTGCACCTACTGTTACGGGTGCAAGACTTTCAGAGCTTATTAAAAGACCTCAGCTTTCATACAAGCTTCTCACTCCCTTTGACAAAAAACGTCCTGACTTACCAAGGGAAGTTTTTGAACAAGTTGAAATCAACCTTAAATACGAAGGCTATATAAAACGTCAATTAGCTCAGGTTGAAGAACAAAAAAGACTTGAGATTAAAAAGATTCCTGAAGATATCAACTATGATGATATTATAAATCTTCGTCTTGAAGCTATTGAAAAGCTTAAGAAAATACGTCCCGAAACTATCGGTCAGGCTTCACGAATAAGTGGCGTTTCCCCTGCCGATATAGCCGTGTTACTCATTTATTTAAGATAACTATTCTATATAAAAGGTGGAATGGACCGGTGAAAGAAAGAATCGATATTAAAAAACATGAAGTTTTTATTAGTTGGACAGGTACTGACTATGAAATTAAAAACAAAATAGTTGAATATCTACAAGCAAGCAATATTTCATGTTTGGAATCCGACCACTCATGCAGCGGGGATTTCGAACAATGGAGTAAAGAAGCTGTAGCGGCTTGTAATATTTTCTTGCTTATCGGATCTTTTGAAACCTTTAACAGCAACTATGTTCCTATTGAAATTGCAGAATATAAAAAGCTGAATGATTATAAAAACAGAATTGTCCCCATTTGGTTTAGCAAAGATGTTTTAGCAGCAGAGCCATGGGGACTAAAGGACTATGCAAGTGCTGTCATATTAAATGAAGACGGCTTAACTGACTCTGCGCTTCAGATGATTTTAAACAAGGTTATCTCTCTTAACATAAATTACCTTGAACAAAAATACAGACAAGCATCAAGGACAGAGCAAATGAAATTGCTTTCCTTAAGCGGAATAAAGCATGCTATTGACAAGCAATATGATTTTTCAAGGCTTTATATCCCTCGCACAATTTCCGAAACAGATGAAAACGGCAAAGCAACCCTCGAGCATAAAAGCACAGATCTTTTTTATGAAAGAGATGAAATATTTTTCATTTATGGACCTGCAGGCAGTGGCAAATCTCAATATGTAAATCAAATCAGAGATGGTGCACCTGACGATGCTATTTTAATTAA
Organism: Acutalibacteraceae bacterium; assembly: GCA_045657085.1. Classification (GTDB taxonomy): domain Bacteria; phylum Bacillota; class Clostridia; order Oscillospirales; family Acutalibacteraceae; genus DTU089. Next base: position 19,476 of record JAZOSL010000137.1, read on the forward strand.
CCTTCCCTGCTCAAGGCTATTGTCAGAAAAGGACATCTTTACTGCGGCATACAATGAATTTACGCGAGTTTGCGGTTATCCTGATTACTACGATGAAAATAATTTTATATCCCTTCTTAATAATCGCAGGGTTATGCTTGTTTTTGATGGCATGGATGAAATACCAACTCTTTCACAAAAAAGAGATATTATTTCAAAAGCAGAAGCATTTTACCAAGCAAACAACAAAAAAACTATTTTCGTATTTACAAGCAGAAGCATCTCTGACGCAGACCTGATTGCAATAGGTGGTAAGCAGGTATGTAGACTTTTGCTGAAAAAGCTGGACGAAGCTGAAATATCTACACTTTCAGAAAATTTATTTGTATGCTTTGGCAAGGAGCAGTCAGGCGAAGAGTTTTTCATAAAGATACAAGATCTTGATGAAGAAATACGCTCAAACCCTCTATTGCTTTCTCAGCTTTCAATTATTTATAACTCCACTAATAATATCCCTGAAACCATTGTGGGTATTTACGATGCAATAACAGAAATCATATTCAAGCAGAGCGAGCAAACCGATAATATCCCTGAAGAATATAGGGATATGCTTACTACTGATATATCCGATATCCTTAAGGAATTTTCCAAGGAACGCTATACCCTTCTCTCTAAAGGAAAAAATATAGAAGCGAAAAAAATATTCTCCAAAATCTTTGACGAAAAGGGCTATGGTGAAAGCAGCAAAAAGCGAAGCGACGTTTTAGTTAATTTCCTTGAAAACAGATCAATATTTGTAGATGGCGAATTTTGCCACAAAATGTTCCTTGAGTATTTTGCTGCTGTAAGATATTATGAAATCGCCTTTGATTATTATGATGAGCTTGAAGATGAATCAACTGTAGAAACTCTTTTTTCTCATTACCACGATACATATTGGTCTTCAGTTATTAAAATGTTTCTTGTTAAGGCAGATAGCCTTATTGATGAAGACACTACTCAGAAGCTTTACGAGCTTATATGCAGCTTTGATGTTTGCGAATACACCTTACTTTTTGATACCTGCAGAGATTTATTGCGCATGGGTAACCAGGCGCAGATGATACTTATTGCAGATATTATTAAAAAATCTGTAGATGGCGTTTATCCACCATACGGACCTTTATTCTGGTATGTGCCTGAATATGAGCTTTACGAGATAAGCCTTCTTGCTTTAAACTACCACAAAGGCCATAAAAAATTTCATAAAATGTTGGCACTTGTAAGAGACGTGTGCTTTATTATGGATAACAAGTACACAGCAAACAGCATTACAGATAAAATTTCTTCAAGGGAGCTTTTCGAATGTGCGCAGGCAAATCTTTCCGGCGTGCGAAAAGCACTGTGTGAGCTTTTTTATCTTGGCTCTACAGATTTTACGGGCGGAGATGACGTTTACCCGCGTTGCTTCAACGTTGCTGAGGCGAAAAGTCTTATGGAAAATCGCTGTGGTATACTTGGCAGAATGGAAACGCCATTTGACGACGAGTTAAGCCTTTTTTCCCATGAAGCATTCAGTGAGCTTAACGATGAATTTATAGGTATGGTTATTTGTCCATACGACGTTACTGCAATAGAAAACAAATTAACAAAAAAATCCTGCAGCAAGCTGACAGGCCTTATTCTTTCCCCTACGGAAAACAAAAAAATGTCATATATTGCCATAAACAGAAGTCATATCAGGGCAATATATATACCTGAAAACATATTATGTATGGATACTCAAGGTTATCAAGCTTGGGATATCAGGTTATCGCTTTCCTGGGATATAGTTATTGATACTGATAGATTAATATATTACCCCACAAGCGTTTATTTGCCTGATGGCTTAACCAGTGTTGCAACACGTCGGTTTTATAAAAAAGGCAGAATTAAACATATTTATTTACCAAATTCAGTTAAGTACATTGAAGATTATGCTTTTGTAGAATGTAAAAATTTAACTGAAATCAATATTCCGGAGGGTGTTGCAAAAATTGGTGCAGGCGCTTTTAATGGCTGTGAGAATTTAGAAACAATCAACATTCCTGAGAGTGTTACAAAAATCGGTGCAGGCGCTTTTTCTGGCTGTGAGAATTTAGAAACAATCAACATTCCTGAGAGTGTTACAAAAATCGGTGCAGGCGCTTTTTCTGGCTGTGAGAATTTAGAAACAATTAACATTCCTGAGGGTGTTACAGAAATCGCTGAAGGTACTTTTACTGGCTGTAGGAACTTAGCCTCAATTAACATTCCTGAGAGTGTTACAAAAATCGGTGCAGGCGCTTTTGATCGTTGTAGCTCTTTATCTTCAATCAATATTCCTGAGGGTGTTACAGAAATCAATGAATATTTTGCACGTTGGAGCTCTTTATCCTCAATCAACATTCCTGAGGGTGTTACAAAAATTGGTGTAAATGCTTTTCTTTACTGTACAGCTTTATCTTCAATCAACATTCCTACGAGTGTTACAGAAATTGCTGGAGGTGCTTTTTCTTGCTGTGAAAATTTAGAAAAAATCGACATTCCTAAGGGTGTTACAGAAATCAGCAAAAATGCTTTTAATGGCTGTAGCTCTTTGTCTTCAATCAACATTCCTGAGAGTGTTACAGAAATCGCTGAAGGTACTTTTTCTGACTGTAGGAACTTAGCCTCAATTAACATTCCTGAGGGTGTTACAAAAATCGGTGCACATGCTTTTGATGGTTGTTGCTCTTTATCTTCAATCAATATTCCTGAGAGTGTTACAGAAATCAGTGAAAACGCTTTTAAAGGCTGTAGCTCTTTATCTTCAATCAACATTCCTGAGAACGTTACAGAAATTGGCGGTTCTGCTTTTCGCGGTTGCCCTTTACCCGAGGATATACACCGCCTTATAGAGCTCTGTCACAAATCTACGGAAAAAGCTTTTGAAATCGAAGGAACAACCTTAGTTAAATGTAAAACTGACGCAATTGAGGTTACAATCCCCGATGGTGTTACGGAAATCTTTGAGGGTGCTTTTGTAGAATGTAAAAATTTAAAATCAATCAACTTTCCTGAGGGTGTTGCAAAAATTGGTGCAGCTGCTTTTTGTTCATGTAAAAATTTAGAAACAATCAACATTCCTGAGAGCGTCACAGAAATCGATGAACTTGCTTTTTGCTTCTGTGATAATTTAAAAACAATTAACATTCCTGAAGGTGTTACAGAAATCGGTGATGGCGCTTTTCATTACTGTAGAAATTTAAAAACAATTAACATACCTAAGAGTGTTACAAAAATTGGAGAAGAAGCTTTTTCTTACTGCAAAGCCTTAACTTCAATCAACATTCCTGAGAGCGTTACAGAAATCGCTGAAGGCGCTTTTTATTTCTGTGACAATTTAAAAACAATTAACATTTCTGAGGGCGTTACAAAAATCAACAAAAACACTTTTAAAGGCTGTAGCTCTTTATCTTCAATCAACATTCCTGAGTGTGTTACAGAAATCGGAGAACATGCTTTTGATTGTTGTCGCTCTTTATCTTCAATCAATATTCCTAAGAGTGTTACAGAAATCAGTGAAAGTGCTTTTTGTTTCTGTGATAATTTAAAAACAGTTAACATTTCTGAAGGTGTTACAATAATTGGAGAAGAAGCTTTTAAACTTTGCACCTCTTTATCTTCAATCAACATTCCTGAAGGTGTTACAATAATTGGAGAAGAAGCTTTTTCTAACTGCAAAGCCTTAACCTCAATCAACATTCCTGAGGGTGTTACAGAAATCGCTAAAGGTACTTTTTCTGACTGTAGGAACTTAGCCTCAATTAACATTCCTGAGGGTGTTACAAAAATCGGTGCACATGCTTTTAAACTTTGCACCTCTTTATCTTCAATCAACATTCCTGAGGGTGTTACAGAAATCGGTGGATATGCTTTTAAACTTTGTACCTCTTTATCTTCAATCAATATTCCTGACAGTATTACTGAAATTGGCATTTCAGCTTTTGCAGGTTGCAGTGCTTTAACTGCAATCGACATTCCCTCTTCTGTCAGGATTATAGGCGACGAGGCTTTTTCTAATTGCACCAGCCTATCTTCTGTAAAAATCGGTCGCAGGTTTGAGGATGATATCGATCGTATTTTCGGTGATATCGACCGTAGCATTATAACCTTTACTGATTGATAAACCAAGCATAGCAAAAGGCTTTCTGGCCTTAACAACAAAAACACGGGCAACGCCCTTTAAGGAGAATTTTTATGATACCAAGAAACGAACATCCGAATCCTAATTTTAAGAGAGCTGATTATATTATTCTTAACGGCGAATGGGATTTTGAATTTGACTTCGGCAACAGTGGCGAAGCAAGAAATTTATTTAACGTTGATGCTATGTTCTCAAAAAAAATCAACGTACCCTTCTGCCCCGAAAGTGAGCTTTCAGGTATAAATTATAAAGATTTTATTCCTGCCGTATGGTATAAAAGAACTGTTGAAATCACAAAGGAGCAGTTGAATGGCAAGGCATTTATTGTTTTTGGTGCAGTAGATTTCCATTCAAAGGTGTACGTAAACGGTGAGCTTGCAGGTGAGCATTTTGGTGGATACACAACCTTCCGTATAGATGCAACAAAGTTCCTTAAGGAAGGTGAAAACGTAATTACTGTTTATGCTGAGGATGACGTAAGAGATTACCATCAGGCAAGAGGCAAGCAGAGCGAGCTCTTCTATTCTCACGGCTGCGACTACACAAGAACAACAGGTATCTGGCAGACTGTTTATATGGAATTCTGCCCTGAAAGCTATATTAAAAATGTAAAATATTTCCCCAATATTGCAGATGGTACAGTTACAATTACTGCTGACCTTTGCGGTAGCGGTGATTTCTCTGCAAAGGCCTTTTGGGACGGTAAAGAGGTTGGCGCAAAGACCGTTAAGACTTACGGTCAGACTGCAACACTTACTCTTGACCTTACCGAAAAGCATCTTTGGGAGGTTGGCAAGGGCGGTCTTTACGAGCTCACACTTACCTTCGATAAAGACGTTGTAACAAGCTATTTCGGTTTAAGAGAGGTTAAGCTTACCGATAACGCAGTTGAAATTAACGGTGAGCCTGTATTCCAAAGACTTGTGCTTGACCAAGGCTTCTACCCCGATGGTATTTATACTGCACCTACAAAAGAAGCTCTTAAAAACGACATCATTCTTTCAATGAAGGCAGGCTTTAACGGTGCAAGACTTCACCAGAAAATTTTTGAGCCCTTATTCCTTCATTATTGCGATGAATTAGGCTACATCGTTTGGGGTGAGCATGGTAACTGGGGTCTTGACTGGACAAGATTTGATTCAATCCGCTATTTCCTTTTAGAAATTGAAGAAGAAATTGAGCGTGACTTTAACCACCCCGCCCTCATTGGTTGGTGCCCCTATAACGAAACATGGGACAGAGACGGCAGAAAGCAGGATGACGATACACTCCGCATTGTTTACCGTACTGTAAAGGCTATGGATAAAACACGTCCTTGTATTGATACAAGCGGTAATTTCCACGTTGAAACAGATATTTTCGACGTTCACGATTACGAACAGGATTATCATATTTTCAAAGAGAATTATGATAAGCTCTTTAAAGAGAACTTCCTTTACGACCGTTTCCCTGATAAACAGCAGTGGAAAGGTGAGCCCGTATTTATGAGTGAATACGGCGGAATCAGAATTGAACTTAGAGACGTTGCCGAAAACGACCACAAAAAAGCTTGGGGCTACGGCAATGCTGCAACAAGCTACGAGGAGTTTTATGAGCGTTATGCAGGTCTTACCGATGCACTTCTCGATAACCCGAGAATGATAGGCTTCTGCTATACTCAGCTTACAGACGTTGAGCAAGAATTAAACGGTATTTATAACTATGATCGTTCAGAAAAATTTGATTCTGACATTCTTTACAAAATAAATATGAGAAAAGCAGCGATTGAAAAATAAGACAAAAAAATGCAAGTAGCAAATTGCTACTTGCATTTTTATTTTTACATTTCTACTGCTGCTCTTTCAACTGTCAATCCCTTTTTGTAGCTTTCCATAAAGAGATTAAATGAGTCTACAATTTCTTTGTCAGGGTCGAGAGTTGTCATTTTCTGTGTTGCAAAAATCTTGTTGTCAAGATAGTCGGGGAATTGCTCGCCATCTTCTTTATTTACTGAGTATGCAGCAAGAACTGCTACACCCCAGGCACCACCCTCGCCTGCTGTTTCCATAACAGATACGGGTGCGTTCATAGCTGCTGCAAGAACACTCTGACCGATAACGGGTGTTTTAAAGAAACCTCCGTGACCAAGAATTTTATCTATAGCAACGTTTTCTTTATCAAGAATTTCCATGCCGATTTTAATTCCGCCGAATGCTGTGAAAAGCTGAACTCTCATAAAGTTTGCAAGTGAGAATTTACTGTCAGGCTCTCTTACAAAAAGAGGTTTACCTGTTTCAAAGCCTGTTAAAAATTCACCTGAGAAATAGTTGTACGAAAGAAGATTTCCACAATCTTTATCTGCTTCGGCAGACTTTTTGAAAAGTGCTGTAAATAAATCACCTAAATCACAGCTTGCACCCATAAGGTCAAGAACCTCTTTGAAAAGATATGTCCATGCATTTATATCTGATGTACAGTTGTTGCAATGTACCATAGCAACGGGAGCACCGTCGGGAGTTGTAACCATATCAATTTCTCTGTAGAGCTTTGAAAGGAGCTTTTCGAGAACTATCATAGCAAATACAGAAGTACCTGCAGAAACGTTACCTGTTCTTACTCTTACAGAGTTTGTTGCAACCATACCTGTACCTGCATCACCTTCAGGTGGGCACATAGGAATACCTGCTTGAAGATCGCCATCAACGTCAAGAAGAAGTGCACCTTTTTCTGTAAGTGAACCTGCATTTTCACCGGCTACAAGCACCTTGGGAAGAATTTCACGAATTTTCCAAGGATAACCCTTATCGGCTACGAGCTCATCAAATTTATCAAGCATTTTTTCACTGTAATTGTTACCTTCCATCGGGAACATACCTGATGCTTCACCGATACCAAGCACCTTTTCGCCTGTGAGAAGTGTATGTATATAACCTGCAAGAGTTGTAAAGTATGCAATATCCTTAACGTGTGCTTCGTCAGTTAAGATAGCGTGATAGAGATGTGCAATACTCCAACGGTCAGGGATATTGAAATCGAAAGCAGTTGTAAGCTTGTTTGCAGCATCACCTGCAATAGTATTTCTCCATGTTCTAAAAGGAGCAAGAAGCTCACCCTTGTCGTTAAAGGGAAGGTAGCCATGCATCATACCACTGATACCAATAGCTTTAAGCTTTTTAAGGGTAATGCCGTATTTTTCTTTAACGTCTTGTTTTAATGTTGAATAAGCTCCTTTAAGACCTTCGAAAAAGTCTTCTTCTGCATAAGTCCAGATACCGTTTACAAGGCTGTTTTCCCATCCGAAGCCACCTACGGCAAGAACTTCACCCTTGTCATCAATAAGAACGGCTTTGATTCTTGTAGAACCAAATTCAATACCAAGTATTGCGTTTCCGTTTTCAATGTACTGTTTCATATATACTCTCCTTTAAGTTAAATTTCTATATTTAATTCCTTTATTTTTTCTCTTAATGCCTGAAAATCAGCTAGTGCATCAGGCTTGTTGGCAGGATTTCTTAAAAGTGCTGCCGGGTGAAAGGTGCCCATAAAATAAATGTTTCCCTTTTTTATAAATTCACCGTGTTGCCTCGTGACTTTAAAATCCTCGGAAATCAGCTTTTGGGCTGCAATTCTACCTAAGCACACTATAATTTTCGGCTTTATAAGCCTTGTCTGAGCCCTTAACCACTCAATACAACATTCCTGTTCTGTAGCTTCAGGGTCTCTGTTTTGTGGTGGTCTGCATTTAACGATATTTGCAATATATATATTCTTTTTTCGGTCTAAGCCTATTACCTGCAAATATTTATCTAAAAGCTGCCCTGCTTTACCAACGAAAGGCTCACCTTGTAAATCCTCGTTTTCACCGGGTCCCTCACCGACAAAAAGTATATCGGCATTTTCGTTTCCTACACCGAAAACAACCTGAGTACGAGTAGGTGCAAGAGAACATTTTTCACATTTAAGACAATCTGCTTTTAATTCTGTAAAATCTTCGTATTTCAAAGAATTATCAGCTCCTTAGGTGTACTTGTAAGATTTTCATAACCATTTTCGGTTATTATTGCCATATCTTCAATTCTGACACCAAATTTATCAGGAATGTATATGCCGGGTTCAACGGTTACAACGTCACCAATTTCAAGAATATCCTTAGATTTCGGTGCAAGGGTTGGCGCTTCGTGAATTTCAATACCAACACCGTGACCTGTTGAATGTCCGAAATATTCACCGTAGCCTGCATCATCAATAATGCTTCTTGCCGCAAAATCGGCTTCACTGCAGGGTAAGCCCTTTTTCAATACTGAAAGGGCAGCCTTCTGAGCCTTTAAAACTGTTTCATAGATTTTCTTCTGCTCATCGGTTACGTTACCAACTGCAACCGTTCTTGTCATATCACTATGGAAGCCGTCGTAAACGGCACCGAAATCCATGGTGACAAAATCACCGTCTTTTACAACGTTATTATCCGGTACACCGTGTGGCATTGATGTTTTTGCCCCTGTAACTGCAATAGTTTCAAAGGAAAGAGCCTCAGCCCCGTGAGAAAGCATATAGAAATCAAGCTCAAGAGCTATCTCTTTTTCAGTAACACCGGGTTTTATAAAGGTTAAAATGTGAGCGAAAGCATCTTCTGCTATTTTCTGGGCAGTTAAAATTTTCTCTTTCTGATCTTCAGTTTTTATTCTGCGAATACGGGTAATCTCCGTTTCAAGCTTTTTTGACGGTGTTACCCTGCAGGGTAAAAATACGGTTTTCAGATAATCACTTACGGAAACGGTTATATGCTCTCTTTCGGAATATATTTTCACAATTTTCTTGTCTTTTATATATTCTTTAATCTCTTCAGAAACCTTTGTAAGGAGCTTTGCTTTGCAGTTTTTAACTGTTTTCTGTGCAGCCTCAATGTAACGACTATCGGTAAAAAATACGGCATCGTCTTTAGTTATAACAAGGTATCCGTGACTTGACGGGAATCCTGTAAAATAACGTCTGTTTTCTTCTGATGAAATAATAATTGCTTCGTAAGAGCCTTTAAGAAAAGCCTGAAGCTTATTTATCGCCATAATAACCGTGCTCCTTTAAAAATGCCTCTCTTAAAGGCTTTTCTTTAAGTCTGTTTTTCTTGTAGTGATTTTTCCAGAACCATTTGTTTTCAACCGGATCTACAAGAAGCGGTACCGCACCGCAACGGTTTGCTGCCGCAACGTCGGTAAAAACCTGGTCACCTACCATACCGATTTTAGAAATCTCAACACTGAGCTTTCTTGACATTCTGAGAAGCCCTAAAGGTAAGGGCTTTTTAGCAAAGGCGTGAAACTTAACACCAAATGTTTTCGAAAACCAATAGGCTCTTATATGGGGAGTGTTTGTTACCATTGCAACTTTTATACCCGCATCCTTCAAGGATTTTATCCAGGCAATAGCACCGGGAATTGTTGAAAAAGTAGCATCCTTAACGGTTGTATTATCTAAATCAAAAAGAATTGCTTCAAGACCTAATTCTCTTACAACCTCAGGGGTAATATCGTGAATTTCACGAAACATATATTTTATTGTAGTGTCTTTTTCTCTTCTCATATTATCACCAGCTATTTTGTTTTAAACTAAAGCCACACTACCGCATTATATAATGTAATAATGATTGTAGTTTGTCGAAACGCTTTTATGCGTTTCGCAAAATTGAATTTATAAAATACAATTTTGCACTACACTCATTGAAAGGATTATAGTCGAATTTTCATCGAAAAATCGAACCCAAGTCAAGGATTTGGGTTCGAAACAGTGCTTTTTTGCACTGTTTCGACTAACTATAATCGTTATAATAACATAAAAAAACAAAAAAGAAAAGAGATGAAGCCTCTTTTTGAGGATTCATCTCTCTTTTTTAATAGAATTTTCTCTTACGAGCAGCCTCTGATTTCTTTTTTCTCTTTACAGAAGGTTTCTCATAATGTTCTCTTTTACGAACTTCCTGGATAACACCGTCTCTTGAAGTCTGTCTCTTAAAACGACGAAGTGCGCTATCTAAAGATTCGTTTTCTTTAACTTTTACCTGACTCATTTATAGTTCCCTCCCTCCGTTGATTACCAACAAAGGTATAAATATCATAATACATATGACATTATACAATGTCAAAGGTTATATGTCAAGTAAAATTTTTTAAATGTTTTTGAATTATACGTTTCATTTAATTTATCTTAATGCTATGTACCACCCACCGTTGCCGAAGCAACGGTCCCCCTCCTTTTTGCAAAGGCAAAAAAGAGAGATAGTTGTTCTATCGAGATAAACCTAACAAGCAAGAGAACTACCCACCACCAAAAGCAAAGAGTTTGTTCCTCGCTTGAATCTTTTGTTTTTAACATAAAGTAATGTTAAGTCCTCTTGCGGTGCCCAAAATCGTTAGTCGCTCCTGTTCGTCGCTAACGATTTTGACCGCTACGCCAACTCACACTCCCTGCTCCGTCCACAGGACGCGGTCGTGTTCCTTGCCCCATCCCTATTGGGCAGAGCCCAACAGGGATGCAAGGCTTCGCTTTAGATAAATTTTCAAAAAATAAAAAAGGAAGACTCAAAACGAATCTTCCTTTAAATTATTATTTTCGGTCAAGGTAATAACGGTGTAAGATAAGGTTGAGGAAGACGTTTTTTCGAACGAAGCTGTATACAGATACTGCGAGTTGGAAAAAACGGCTAAGAAGAAACTCAGATGAGTTTCTTCTGTTCCTCGCCTTAGCTTACATCGTTATTTTGCCATATCGCCGATTTCCATCATAAATCCACCAATCTGTGCACCAAATTCAGGGGCACCTTCCATGATGAGCTTACCTTTTTGAACGGATTCAATCATATCGTCGATTGACATTAAGATACCGAGAGCACTGTCAAGATTGTTGAAGCGCATGGTGAAGAAGGGAAGAGCGCGTTTGTATTCGCCTCTACCGGCTTTACTCTTACCTGCTTTAATTCTGATATAAGCAGAAACAGAATCTTCACCGTCAACCTTCCAAGCATAAACACGGTCGGGGCTCTTTGAGGTCCAATCGTGAATTGCTTCGTGACCCATTTTATTAAGGGTACTGATGCCTGAAGAAAGAAGGTAGAAATAGCATTTAACTGTAAGACGCTTGTCATCTTCTTTTTCGGGTGGTTTAGTTGCTGTAAGGAGGCTTGACATTTTAAGAAGAGCCATCATAAATACACCGAATTCGTATGCATTCTGAAGACCTATCATTTTAGGAAGAGTAGCAGGGCCTATTTTGCCTTTGAAGAAAGCATTCATAGACTCAACATTCTTAAACTGAAGCTCAACAAACTTCTGTTTGTCGACTCTGTAAGCAACTTTATTTGCATGAACGAGCCATTCATCACCGTTTACAACGAAATGAGTAGCCCATTTTCCCTCGGGAGCATCAGGATCAAGACAACTAACCTGATATATACAATGCACCTTTTCAAATTTCTTTTTGAGAGATGGCACGTCAGCAACGATAGTCTTGAGAAGAGGTAATGCACCGCAAAGGAATATTTTATTGGTATATAAAGCTTCTTGTGTATTGGACAAGAGAATCAATCCTTTCCGTTGAATTTGAGACGAATTGGGAGTTAAACTTGCTAAATCCCTTTTGTTTTGTGAATAAGTGGGGAGATTTTGGGTTTCTCCGACCCGAAGCTGTATAAGGATACTGCGAGTGGTTGGAAAATCACAAAGATACCCGCTTATTCACAAAAAGAAAATTAAAATTCGTCGTCCCAGTCGTTATCTTCTTCGAAGTCTGCTTTCATAACTTCACGAACAGCTTCGATAATACCGTTGGAGTCGATACCGAGAGTGCTCATAATATCTTCGTGGAGACCGATAGGAGCAAATGCATCCTGAACACCAAGTTTCTTGAATGCACAACCCTTACCTGACTCAACAACAACTTCTGCAACTGCTGAACCAAGACCACCAATAACGGTATGGTCTTCAACTGTGATGATACGACGGGTATCCATAACAGCTTTAAGGATAGCTTCTTTATCAATAGGCTTGATTGTATGCATATCAAGAACTCTGATTTTGAGACCGTCTGCCTTCTCAAGGAATTCAGCAGCCTGGAAAGCCTGGAATACACAAGAGCCACAAGCAATAATTGTAAGGTCTGAGCCTTCGTGAACTTCTACAGCTTTACCTACTTCAAAGCCGTAGTTAGCATCTTTATAAAGAACACGGACAAAACCACGGTTAATTCTGATATAGAAAGGACCGGGTGTATTGTAAGCTGCCATAACTGCATTGTAGGTTTCGTAACCGTCTGCAGGACAGATAACTGTAAGGTTAGGAATTGAACGTGTAAGAGCAAGGTCACAAATCGCATGGTGAGTTGAGCCTGCCTGACCGAATGATGTACCTGAATGAGTTGCAATAACTTTTGCGTTTACATTCTGGTAGCAAAGGTCTGTGTGAAGCTGGTCTGCTGAACGGAATGATGCAAACTGAGAGAAGGTTGAAAGGAAAGGAACAAGACCTGCCTTTGCCATACCTGCAGCAATACCGAACATATTCTGTTCTGCAATACCTACGTTAAAGAATCTATCAGGGAATTTCTTTTGGAAATCACCGATTTTAGTTGATTTTGCAAGGTCGGCAGTAAGAGCAACGACCTCGGGATGAGCTTCTGCCAATTCAACGAGAGCCTGACCATAAATTTCGGCTGTTGAGAGTGATGTTGACTGTTCAGCTGTATAACTTAATCCACCTGCCATAATTATTCTGCCTCCTTCTCTGCACGTGCAACTCTTGCAGCATATGTCTTTTCAAGAGCCTTTTTGCCGTTTGCATATTTTTCATCGTCAAATGCACCGTAGTGCCATCTGAAATCGCCTTCAATAAAGTCGATACCACAACCCTTAACTGTATCGCAAAGGATAAGAACGGGTTTGTCTGTTTCATTTTCGTAAGCAAAGTCAATAGCTTCGCAAAGCTCTTTAATGTTATTACCGTCAACCTTTTTAACGATAAAGCCGAATGCTTCCCACTTATCTGCAAGGGGTTCAAGAGCCATAACGTCTTCTGTGTTACCGTCAATCATATTGTGGTTACGGTCAACGAATGTGATAAGGTTTGTAAGCTTGTAGTGAGCTGCACTCATTGCTGCTTCCCAGTTTGAACCTTCGTCAAGCTCACCGTCACCGAGAACAACAAATGTTTTATAATCTTTCTTAAGAAGTCTTGCTGCAAGAGCAGTACCAACACCGATTGAAAGACCGTGACCAAGAGAACCTGTAGAAGCATCTACACCTACAACCTTATTTGAGTCAAGGTGCATACCCATTTTTGAACCTGAAAGGTTAAATGTTTTAAGCATCTCTTTGTCATTGAAGCCAAGGTCGCAAAGAACAGGTGCATAAGCAATACCTGCATGACCTTTACTGAGAATGAATCTGTCTCTATCTTCCCATTTAGGGTCTTCAACTTTAATGTGCATATATTTGTGGTAGCACACAGTCATAATATCCATAACGCTCATACCGCCACCGATATGACCACTACCTGCCCAATAGGTTGTATCAAGGCAAAGATTACGAAGCTCGTTTGCCTTTTTTTCAAGGGCAAGCCATTCTTGTTTTGAAAGAGCCATTGAAAATTCCTCCTAATATAAATTACCGAAAACTCGGTTTATTTCTTTAATCAGCCTATTTCAGGGTGATTTTTCTTAACTGCTTTGAATGCATCTTCTGCAATTTCAACTGCAAGGTTGATATCTTCGTGGGTAAGAGAAGCATTGATAAAGTGGTTATGGTGAGAAGTAATAAACAAGCCACGGTTAACACACTCTGCAACCCAATCCTGATGGAGAAGAAGAGAATCATCGTTTGCTATTCTTAAATAGAAGAGTGCCGGTTCACCTGATACAACAAGGTCAAAGCCGTGCTCTGCACCGGCCTTCTTGAAACCGTCGGTAACAAGTGTACCAAGCTCACGGAACATTTTAGGTGTATCAAGTGCTTTCATTTTATCTATACAAGCGATACAAGCAGCAAAGGGTACTGCACTCATCCAATATGAGCCTGTGTAGGTGATACCTGAAACTGTTGATTTCATATGCTCGCCACCACAAAGTGCTGACATATTGTAGCCATTTGCAAGAGCTTTGCAGAAGCAGATAAGGTCAGCTTTGAAGCCGTAGTAATGGTCACTACCTGCAAGGTCAAGACGGAAGCCTGCACGAACGTCGTCGATAATAAGAACTACGCCGTGATCGTCACACCATTTACGAACTGACTGCCAATATTCTCTTGTTGCAGGCTCATTATCTTTGAAGTTACCGTGGTCATAAGGCTGAGCAATAAGACCTGCTATATCACCATTGTTATCGTCGTATGCCTTTTGAATAGCATCAAGATCCCACCAAGGAACGATTATATTATTGGCAACGTCCTCAGGAGTAATACCGGGGTAGTCGATTTTCTGTGCCCACGGAAAATCTCCGTGGTAATAATATTTCATAAAAATGATTTTCTTTTTATGTGTATGAGCTCTTGCTGCCATTGTTGCAAGAGTTGTTGTATCAGAACCATTCTTACAGAAGAAAGCCCAATCAGCACAAGCAACTGTATCAACAAGTTTTTCTGCACACTCAACCATAACTTTTCCGGGTGCAGTTGTACAATTACCGAGCTTTAACTGTTTAAGTGCTGCAGCATCAACGTCGGGGTCATTGTAACCTAAAACGTTTGGACCATAAGCACACATAAAGTCAAGATATTTATTACCATCAACGTCCCAGAAATATGAGCCCTGTGCTTTTTCTGAGAATGAGGGCCATTTTGAAACGGGGATCCACTGACCTTCAGCAGGACCTAAATGACCATAAATACCTGACGGGATAACCTTTGTTGCTCTTTCGAACATCTCACGGCTTTTTGTTGTATCAAATGTTGGAAATTTACTCATTTCAATTAACCCTCCTTATGCAAGATATAATGCAACTCTGTCAAGAATACGGTTAACGTTGTCAAGCATACTAACAAGACCGTGCATTTCGATTTGTCCCATACCGATACAATCAAGAGCATTCACTTTACCGTCAAAGAGATCTCTTGCAATATCAATTGATTCAAAAATCATTGATGAACGATATTTTTCGGGAACTTTTTTAACTGTAACAAGACGATGATCCTTACATACGATCTCAACACCGGGACCGTCTTTAATTCCGAGATAAATGCTACCATCAGCAATAGATTGTGCACTGAATTTACCGATTTCGTCATTATTGCCTATCTGAGAAATAGCAACACCGATTGTATAAAGCATAAGCATTGTGCTTCTCTCAAAGAAAACAGGATCTTTAAGTTCTTCTTCAGATGCTCTCATGTATTTTGAAAGTATATCTGTAAGTGGTGTAAAGGTTTTAAGAAGAAAGCTGATATGAGTAAAACCTTTTGACGGAATAGGTGTAACCGTACCGTCAATGAGACCGTTAAACTTTTCGCAGCTTGAGAAAGGAAGCTTAACGTCACAGTTGGAACAGCCCTGTTCCATACGGCATTTGCCGTTTTTAAAGTAAATAGTAGCTGAAGGACCACCCTTTACTTCAAAACCGATAGAAATCGGCTTTTTGCCTTGCAGTAATTCGGAGGCTTCCGGCACTAACTCACAAAGATTTTCTAAAGTACCGAGAACAGCAAACATATTAATATATGCAAGTGTTTTTGAATCCATTAAATTTTGCAAAACTGATTCCTCCTTAATGAATTTATAATCTATTATATACTAGCAGAATAATGGTGCAAAGTCAACAAAGAAAGAAAATAAAAAATGTTTTTATATGTTAAAAAATAACACAATATAACGTTTTTGTGTCACAAAAGAAAAAAAGAAGTGCATTTCTTGGAAATAGTATATAAAAGTCGGGCTTATATTTTGTTTAGTTTGAACCTAATGCGTTCTTGACAATTGAATTTATTATTGTATAATAAGAGTGAATACAAATTCACTCTTGGGAGGTTTTATTTATGGATACAAGATTTGCTATCAGTGAGTACCACGACGCTGCCGAAGTTACAAGACAGCTTGACGAACTCATCAAAAAGCCTATCTACACAATCAAACCCGATGTACTTAAACAGTATGAGGAAGAGTACTTTGACAAGAAATGTGCTAAAAGTAAGGAAATGATCGAAGAAGCAAAACAGGTTATTCCCGGTGGTGTTCAGCACAACCTCGCTTTCAACTATCCCTTCCCCCTTGTTTTCACTAAAGCTGAGGGTATGAAGCTTTACGACGTTGACGGTAACGAGTATTTCGACTTCTTACAGGCCGGTGGTCCTACAGTTCTTGGTTCTAACCCCAAGGTTGTAAGAGATCAGGTTATCGA
>JAZOSL010000138.1:0-7294 GCA_045657085.1 Acutalibacteraceae bacterium
ACAGCACAAGTTGCTTCAATGTCTACTGTCCAATCTGCTGCATAATCGTGGCCAAGAGCATTAACAGCATCTCTTACTTCATTTCCACAAGCTGAACAAGTTTTATATTGTTCACCATTTTCTGTACAAGTAGGAGCTATCGCCTGTACCCATTCACCATAACTATGACCTAAAGCTTCGATAGCAGTAATATCTGATTTGCTGTCGCATTTTGAACAATGATGTGATTTTTCACCTGCTGTTTCGCAAGTTGCTTCAATGTCTACTGTCCAATCTGCTGCATAATCGTGGCCAAGAGCATCAATAACTGTAATATCAATTCTGTCTAAGCATCTTGAACAATGGTGGGATTTTTCACCTGCTGTTTCACAAGTTGCTTCGACGTCTGTTGTCCAATCTGAAAGATAATCATGACCTAAAGCAGGAATCACCACTCTTGCTTTCTCGTAACCACAGTCACAATAAGTAACTGCCAAACCGTCTTCAAGACAAGTTGCTACAAGAATGTCTGTTTTATAGTGGGGGGCAACAGCATTATAATGAATCAATGCTGTTGCGGGAATTGAGTTAGTGCCTTTTGTAACTGTTCCCCATGACTCTTCGCTACCACTGTAAAAAACATCCGCAACATTTTTCGGGAACGCATTCGCACCGATACTTGTAATTCCTTCAGGAATGCTAACATAACTAAGATTTTCACAAGCAAAGAAAGCATAGTTCTTAATGTACGCAACACTTTCACCGATAAGAGCTTCTTCAAGATTTTTACAACCGTAGAAAGCATTCTGTCCAATATTTTCAACACTATCAGGTATACTGATTTTACCAAGTGCAGGACAATTCTGGAAGGCTGAGTCTGAAATAACAGTTACACCTTCACCGATCTTAACTGTTTCAAGAGATATACAACTTAAAAAAGCTGTTTTACTAATTGTAAGTACCGAATCAGGAATATCAATTGATTTAAGACTTTGACAACAAGTGAATGCTGATATACCGATACTCTTCAAAGAGTTTGGAACAACAACCTCTTCAAGTCCTGTACACCAAGCAAAAGTTTCTTTTGCTATTGTAGTAACGCCTTCAGGAATTACTACCTTCACAATACTCTGACAACCGTAAAATATATTTGCCGGAATAGTAGTTGCATCTTCAGGCAAATAAATTTCTGTAATCTTACCGTTATCATCATAAAGATCTGCTCCTGAATTCAACGGGTTGGATGTATAACCAACAAATTTTGTATTATACCAATTATCGAAAGAATCGATATAAACATAATCTACACCGGTACAACCTGAAAAAGCATAATTTTCAATTTTGTCAACACCATTACCCAAATCAATACTAACCATTTTGGAACATTTAAAAAATGCATATTGACCAATTGTTGTTACAGAATCAGGAATCACCACAGATGTTATACCTGAACAATTATAAAAGGCTTTACTAGCAATACCGGTTACAGGCAAGCCTTCGTACGTATCAGGGATAATAATATCACCACTAACATTAGTACCAACACCGGACACTGTATATGATGCGTTATCACTGTTCAAGGTAAAAGATAAATCAGCGTCACCGGCAGAAACACTCAACTGTAAGCTTAACAATACTGCCATAATTGTGACGAGCAATAAAGCAGTTTTAATTACGCGTTTCATAACTACCTCCATAAAATAATCTATTTTAACGTCAATCCATATTATTCCATCAACATTTTAGCACCATTTTTGTTCCAAGTCAATATTTTTTTGCAATTTATACAAAAGTTTTCTACATTTCACATCTATATTAATCATATTCACTATATTCACTGAACATTCCCGAAAAATTCTCGCACCACCTTTACCCTGGATAAAAGCTTTTTGCTTATAAAAAAACATAAAAAAACCCAACCCCTTGCCGGAGCAAGGGGTTGGATTTTTGGAAAGAGAAAATGAAATGTTAAGCAATTACAATGTCTAATTATTATATAACAGACTATTGTTGTGGAATTTTCACAACTTTATGAACAAATTGTAAACAAATCAAGTATCGGGGTTGTGTTTTAAAAGTTCCTCTAAATCTTTTTGATTTCTATATTCGCGAAGTTTCTCTTCAAATTCTTTTTCGTATTCATCTCTGCTTCTTCTTACCATTCTACTTATTTCTCTACTAACCTCTTTAACGTTTGCTATACCTCTAACATTAACAAAACCATCAGGACATTCAAACCGTATACTTCCCGTTTTTATTAAACCTCCTGAAAAATTTGTCACTTTCACCATGCCTCTGTATCTAATCCAAAAGGAAACCTCATCCAAATCCTGACGCACATTTTGCCCTGCTAAGTAATCATATCGCAAAAGCGTAACATCTTTTTTATTATGATAAATGTACAAACCAACATCATCATACTCAATAAGTATTTTGGGAAGAAACAATCTATCAAAAAATGACACTAAACAAGTTATTAACCCTACCAACGACAAGGCCAATGCATTCATCACTTCTCTACTTGTATAAATTTCACTTTGAGAATACCACCATTTATTTTCCCCAACAAGAAAATCTACAGCAATTTCTTCAAACCATTCTGGGCAATCCATATGAAACATAACCACAATAGACATATTCAAAAGACACAAAAGCACTACAAAACAAATCGGTGCTACCATCAGCAAACCATTCGCCCTTCTTGCCAAAACCTTCACGATTTTCACCTCGAAAAAATAATATCAAAAAACTTTAAATTATTCAACTATATTGATGACAATCAGCTTAAAATATGGTAAAATACGTATACTATATATATATATATATATATACATAATAAGCATAAGGAAGATTATATGGATATTTTAAAGATTTTACAAAACGAATTTTCTGTCAGTGAAACTCACATAAAAAACATTGTTGAGTTAATTGATGACGGTAATACCATCCCCTTTATTGCACGATACAGAAAAGAAATGACAGGTTCCTGTGACGACCAAAAGTTAAGAGAAATTAATGATAGATTAACCTATTTAAGAAATCTTGAAAAAAGGAAAGAAGAAGTATTATCTTCTATTGAAGAACAAGGCAAACTTACCGAAGAAATAAGTTCTGCCGTTGCTGCAGCAGTAACTCTTGCAGAAGTTGAAGATATATACAGACCCTATAAACAAAAGAGAAAAACACGTGCTTCTGTAGCCAAAGAAAAAGGGTTAGAACCTTTAGCAGAGATTTTATTCTCCTTTACTCTTCAAGGCGTTGACCTTAATGAAATTGCAAGTGAATATATAGATGAAGAAAAAGGTGTTTCAACTGCAGAAGAAGCATTGCAAGGTGCATCGGATATTATCGCTGAATTTATTTCAGATGCCCCTGAAGCACGTAAGGTTTTAAAAGACCTTATTGCCAAAAGAGGTGTTATCACTTCAACAGCCAAAACTGAAGAAGATAGTGTTTACTCAATGTATTATGAGTATTCTGAACCTGTTGCTAAAATCCCCTCTCACCGTATTCTTGCTATAAACCGTGGTGAAAAAGAAGGTTTTTTAAAGGTTTCTGTTGGTGTTGAAGAAGATACTGCACTTTTACTTTTAGATAAGTTATTTATTAAAGAAGGCAGTTCATCTACCGATTTTTGTCGTGAAGCTGCCAAAGATAGCTACACCCGTCTTATTTTCCCATCTTTAGAGAGAGAAACAAGAAGTACACTTACTGAAAAAGCTGATGAACAAGCTATCAAAATGTTTGGCAGTAATCTTAAACCATTACTAATGCAACCACCGATTAAAAATAAAACGGTTCTTGCTGTTGACCCTGCTTACCGTACAGGTTGCAAACTCGCTGTAGTTGATGGCAGCAGCAGAGTTTTATTTACAGGTGTAATTTACCCAACTCCACCACAGTCAAAAATTGAAGAATCCGAAGCAAAGGTTCTTGATCTTATTAAGAAATACAATATCGACTGTATTTCAATTGGTAATGGTACTGCAAGTAAAGAAAGTGAAATTTTTATTGCAGATACAATAAAAAAAGCATCTCGACCTGTTTCATATATGGTTGTTAATGAAGCCGGTGCATCAGTTTATTCTGCATCAAAGCTGGGTGCCGAAGAATTTCCTGATTTTGACGTTTCTGTTCGTTCAGCAGTTTCAATTGCAAGACGTTTACAAGATCCACTTTCTGAGCTTGTTAAAATCGAACCTAAAAGTATTGGTGTCGGCCAGTATCAGCACGACGTTCCCCCCGCAAGATTAGAAGAATCTCTTTCAGGCGTTGTTGAAGATTGCGTTAACGCTGTTGGTGTTGATCTTAATACAGCTTCTGTTTCACTTCTTAAATACATTTCAGGCATTACGTCTGCAACTGCTAAAAACATTGTTCAATACAGAGAAGATAACGGTGCCTTCAAAGCACGTACTGAATTGAAGAAGGTTAAAGGCTTAGGCCCTAAGGCTTACGAACAATGTGCAGGCTTTTTAAGAATACCCGGCGGCAAAACAGCACTTGATAACACGGGAGTTCACCCTGAAAGTTATGATGCTGCCAAGAAGCTTCTCGAAATATTTAATTACAAAAAAGAAGACGTTGCATCTACCGGTGCTTCAGGTATTGGTGCAAAAGTACAGGAGTATGGTATAGCAAAAGCTGCAGAAGAATGCAATATTGGTATTCCTACCCTTACAGATATCATAGGCGAATTGGAAAAACCCGGACGTGATATACGTGACGAATTACCTAAGCCTATGCTGAGAACTGATATTATGGATATGAACGACTTACGTGAAGGTATGGAGCTTACAGGTACTGTAAGAAACGTTATAGACTTCGGTGTGTTTGTTGATATTGGTGTTCATCAGGATGGTCTTGTTCATATTTCTCAGATTTGTGATAAGTTTATTAAGCATCCTTCTGAAGTATTAAAGGTCGGCGAAGTCGTTAAGGTAAAAGTCCTTTCGGTTGAACCACAAAAGAAAAGAATTTCTCTCACAATGAAAGGAATTCAATAAATCTCAAAAAAACAATAAATAATAGTGACAAAATTATTTCTTTATGATATAATTTACGATGATTTTAATGAAATGCGAGGTACTGTATAGTGCTTGAACTTAATTATGCTCTTGAAAACATTATGAAAGGTATTAATGAAACCGTTACTGAATTTGGTTTCAGACCTGAATATCCAAACGGCGTTTTCCCACCCGAATTGCCCATTGAAAAAAACGGTGATAAATCTGTAATTATGTACCGTGGCGAAAAAGGTAGAATCCGTATTGAACATCAGGGTGATAAATTATCCCTTTTCTGTGCAAAGGCTGATGACGAGTCTCCCGATGATGATATGAAAAGGTCTTCACTCTCTCTTTTGGATTTAGAGACCTTCAACGACAAAGACCTTAAATATATTTACGAAGAATATACCGAAACTTTCCAGAAGCTTTTCTCACAAAAATCTGCAGGTGCAGGCAAGAAGATGCCTACACCCGTTTCAAGAACACAGGCAAAAAGTGGTGCTCTTGCTTATGATGCTAACACTTTAGGTAGCAGATTTACAACCATTTACCCCGAATTAAGAGAAGAATATAAAAATAACCTTGATTCATATGGTGAATTCCTTGCTGAAGATTTCTTTGTAAACTACGGCAACAAAGTTGTTATTGATACTATTCGTGAAAATGATAAAATCAAGATGAGAAAGCTTTTCAATCTCCTTAATGATATTTATGAAGATGGTACAAACGATACTCAAAGCCTTGTTGCAGTAACAATTCTTGGTAGCTCTCTTGCTGCAAACCCTGAGCTTATTGACGTTGCTAAAGAACATTTCAGTGATACTATGATGGATCCCGTATGTCAAATCATCAACTATCTCAGAAAAAGCAAAAGTGCAAGAATGAGACTTGAAAACCCACCTGTTTACAAACCAAAAAAAGCAAAGAAAAAAGGTATGTTTGCATCAATGTTAGGAATGTAAATAAACTAACCCGAAACCGACGTTCGGTTTCGGGTTTTTTATACTATATATATTATGTATAATTAAAGATTGATTGAATGAATGATCGAATGATTGAATAATTCATAATTTGATGTTTAACAAAAATGAAACAATAGCTATATGACAACATAAAAAAGCCACCCAAAAGGGTGGCTTTAATTTTATCTATGAACTTGCGATTTCAATTAGATATTTTCTTTTTTCTTTCTTGTAAGAACGAATGCTGCAGAAGCTGCTACGCAAACTGTTGCTGCAAGAGCGATACCTGCATCACCTGTTTCTTCAGAACCTGAAGAAGAACCGGGAGAAGTTGTTTCGGGGTTAGCTGCTGTTGTGCTTTCTGCTTCACCACCGAAAAGCTTTTTTAAGAATTCGATAATCTTGTTAAGAAGATCTTCAAGGAAATCGAATGCAACACCAAGTTTGTCGAGGATATTCTGGAATGCTTCAGAAATATCAATGTTACCGTCAACAAGCTGTTCAATAATGTCGATAAGTTCAGCATTACCGAAGAGGTTAACCATAGCATCAACGAAGTCTGCAAAAGTTGCACCGTTACCTGAAAGTAAATCTCTGATAACCTGAAGAAGATTGTTGATATCATCAGGCGTTGTTGAAGATTCGCCACCAACAGCTGTTGTACCTTCAGCAGGAGGAGTATTTACAGGGAACATGAAGCAAAGAATATCGTTTTCAACAAGAGTTGTTACTTTGATATCGTCAGAATCATCACCGTCAGATGTGATAAACTCTTCAACATAAAGGTTGATAGCAGTATCAGTAACTGTTGTATTAATAACGTTAAATGTTATGTAGAAAATGTCACATGCTTCTGATTTAGTTACGCCACCGTTTGCAATCCAACCGAATGAATATTCGTTGTTTGTTCCACGTTTGTAACCGTTAACGGGTAACCCGTTAAAGAATGCATTAACATTACCATTTTCATCTGTTGTGCCTGCAAGACCTGCATCAGCAACAGTAAGAACTGCAGGGTCAAATGAGAAATACATATTAACACCTACAAGATTGTTAACAGCAGGAATATTAACAGCAACTGTGAAAGTTGTTTGTGTAATTACCTCTGCATCAACAGCTCCGCTATTATAGCCACCTTCATAAACCTTTGTTGAGATGTCGGCTGCCGAAGCTGCACAACCCATAGGTGCTATAGAAATGCATATGAGCAATGCAGAAAGAAAAATCGCAAGTACCTTTTTCATTGATCTCTTCCTTTTCATGAATTTGAGGAAAACCTCTGCCACATAAGAGTTACATAACAAGACATAGTTATAGCAACACTTATAGCCTAAAGAGATTATA
>JAZOSL010000139.1:0-5651 GCA_045657085.1 Acutalibacteraceae bacterium
TAATGCAGGTGTTTGCTCACCATTCTCACTTTACGATCCTGAAATTGCAACATTTGATGAAGATGAAGTTTACAATCAGGCAGATTCAGCAGGATTCATTAACCTTTATGGTCTTCCCATCAAGGTTATGGCTAAAATGAAAGAGAAAAACGGTCTCGAAAAATAATTAATAAAGTTTATTTGCACGTTTAGTGCCGACATGTAAGACGGAAACTAAACGTGCAATAGCACTTTTGAAAGGGTATTTCAATTATGGATAAAATGTGGGCAGGAAGATTTTCCAAGGCTCTTGATAAAGAAGCAGACGATTTTAACTCATCACTTCATTTTGACTGCAAAATGTATAAGCAGGATATTCAAGGCTCAATAGCACATGCTCAGATGCTTGCAAAGCAAGGCATCATCACTCAGAATGACTGTGAAGAAATTATTGACGGTCTTTCTTCAATTCTTGATGATATTATTGCAGGAAAGCTTACGTTTGACAGTGACGCCGAAGATATTCATATGTTTATTGAAAGCGAGCTTACTTTACGTAAAGGTGACGTAGGTAAACGTCTTCACACAGCAAGAAGCAGAAATGATCAGGTTGCAGTTGATATAAGACTTTTTCTTCGTGATGAAGCAGAAAAGGTGAATGATTTACTTTATACCCTTATTGAAGCAATTCTTAATAAGGCTGAAGAAAATCAGGATGCTATTCTTCCCGGTTATACTCATCTCCAAAGAGCACAGCCTATAACATTTGCTCACCATTTACTTGCTTATGCACAGATGTTTATGAGAGATTGCGGCAGACTTTCTGATGCAGTAAAAAGAATGAATTATTCTCCCTTAGGATCTTGTGCACTTTCAGGTACAACTTACGATACAGACAGAGCATTTGAAGCAGAAAAGCTTGGTTTTTACGGAATTATGCAGAACAGCATAGATGGTGTTTCTGACAGAGATTTCTGTGTTGAGCTTATGAGTGCATTCTCTGTAATAATGATGCACCTTTCAAGATTTTCCGAAGAGGTTATCCTTTGGAGCTCATGGGAATTTAAATTTGTTGAGCTTGACGATTCATATACAACAGGCTCAAGCATTATGCCCCAGAAAAAGAATCCTGATATGGCAGAGCTTGTAAGGGGTAAAACAGGTAGAGTTTACGGTGACCTTTTTGCACTTCTTACTTCACTTAAAGGCTTGCCTCTTGCTTATAACAAAGATATGCAGGAAGATAAAGAAGCGATTTTTGACAGTATTGAAACAGTTGAAAAATGCTTAAGCATTTTTGCACCTATGATTGCAACAATGACAGTTTTAAAAGACAATATGTATTCAGCAGCTCAGAAGGGCTTTATAAATGCAACTGACCTTGCTGATTACCTTGTTAAGAAAGGAATGCCTTTCCGTACTGCATATAAAATAGTAGGACAGACTGTTGCTGAGTGTATAGAAAAGAACAAGGTTCTTGAAACACTTACCTTAGACGAATATAAAGCTCACAGTGAACTTTTTGATGAAGATTTATTTGATGAGATTTCACTTGAAACCTGTATCAAAAAGAGAATTTCTGCAGGTTCAACGGGCTACGAATCAGTTAAAAAACAAATTGAGATTGTTACGGAGTTTGTAAATGACAAAAAAAGTATTTATTGACGGTAAAGCCGGTACAACCGGTCTTAGAATATATGAAAGGCTTGAACAGTTCGAGGGTATTGAGCTTGTAAGCCTTGATGATGAAAAAAGGAAAGACAGAGAATGCAGAAAAGAAGCTCTTAATAGTGCCGACATTGCATTTCTTTGCCTTCCTGATGATGCAGCAAGAGAATCTGTTTCGCTTATTGAAAATGATAACACTGTTGTTATTGATACTTCTACTGCGCACCGTACTCTTGATGATTGGGCATACGGCTTTCCCGAGCTTTCAGAAAATCACAGAGAAAAGCTTAAAAGCTCTAAAAGAATTGCAGTTCCAGGTTGTCATGCAAGTGGCTTCATTTCATTGGTTTACCCTTTGATTGAAGCAGGTGCTCTTGACGGCAGTGAAAACCTTTCTTGCTTTTCTTTAACAGGCTATAGTGGTGGTGGCAAAAAAATGATTGCCGAGTATGAAGAAGAGCCCGACGAGCTTTTGGGTGCACCACGTCAATATGGTCTTACACAGAATCATAAGCATCTTAAAGAAATGGTGAAAATATCAGGACTTAAAAATGCTCCGGCATTTTGTCCTATAGTTTCAAATTTTTATTCAGGTATGGAAGTAACTGTGCCTTTATTTAAAACAGATTTGAAGAACGGCTTTGATATTGAAAAAATAAAAGAAATTTATAAAGCAAAATACAATGGACCTATTGTAAATTATTGCGATGATTTAAACGAAGAAGGATTTTTATCATCAGCATACCTTTCCGGTATGGATAATATGGTTGTTTCAGTTTTCGGTAATGAAGACAGAATAATTCTTACAGCCCGTTACGATAATTTAGGTAAAGGTGCTTCAGGTGCTGCTGTTGAATGTCTTAACATTGTTTTAGGCAACGATGATACAACAGGGCTCGATATAAAGAAGGTGTGAATATGAAATTTATAGATGGTGGCATTTGTGCTGCAAAAGGCTTTACTGCAGGTGGTATTCACTGTGGTATAAGAAAAAATAAAACTAAAAGAGATTTAGCTCTTATTTTTAGCGAGAAAAAAGCATCTGCAGCAGCAGTTTATACAACTAACCTTGTTAAGGGAGCACCACTTGCAGTTACAAAAATGCATTTAATGAATGGTACTGCTCAGGCAGTTATTTGTAATAGTGGTAATGCAAATACTTGTAACGCAGATGGTATAGAGGTCGCTCAGAAAATGTCAAAGCTTACTTCAAACGTTTTAGGTATTGATGATGACGATGTTGTTGTTGCTTCTACTGGTGTTATAGGTCAACCTCTTGATATTACACCTATTGCCGATTCAATAAATGACCTTAAAGCATCTTTAGGTAATAACAGTAAAGAGGCAGCAGAAGGTATTATGACTACTGATACAGTTTTAAAGGAAGTAGCAGTAGAATTTGATATTGACGGTGTAACCTGTAAAATAGGTGGTATTGCAAAAGGCTCAGGTATGATACATCCTAATATGGCAACTATGCTTGTGTTTATCACTTGTGATGCTGCTATATCATCTGAAATGCTTCAGAAAGCACTGTCGAGCGATATTCAGAATACATTCAATATGGTAAGTGTTGACGGTGATACATCTACAAATGATATGGTTGTAGTTTTGTCAAACGGTATGGCAGGTAATAGAGAGATTACCGAAGACGGTGAGGCTTTTGATACATTTATGAAAGCTCTTAATACCGTTACTGTTTACCTTTGCAGAATGATTGCAGGTGATGGTGAAGGTGCAACAAAGCTTCTTGAGTGTCAGGTAACAGGTGCAAAAGACGAAAAAACTGCTAAAATAGTTGCAAAAAGTGTTATTTGCTCATCTCTTACTAAAGCTGCTATGTTTGGTGCAGATGCTAACTGGGCCAGAGTTCTTTGTGCTATCGGTTACAGTGGTGCAGACGTTGACGTAAATAAAGTAGACGTTTCATTTACGTCAAATAAAGGTACAATTTCTGTTTGCGAAAACGGTGCAGGAATTGATTTCTCAGAAGAAATTGCAAAAGAAATTCTTCTCGAAAAAGAGATTATTATAAATGTTGGTCTTAATTCAGGTGATTGCAATTCAACAGCTTGGGGTTGTGACCTTACATACGAATACGTAAGAATTAACGGCGATTACAGGACGTGATAAAATGGATGAAATGAATCTTACTAATCTTCAGCGTGCAGAGGTTATTACTCAGGCACTCCCTTATATTCAGAAATATCACAACAAGATTATAGTTATCAAATATGGTGGAAACGCTATGATAAGCGAAGAACTTAAAATGCAGGTTATGGAAGATATCGTTCTTCTTTCGCTTATTGGTGTTAAGCCTGTGCTTGTTCATGGTGGTGGACCTGAAATTTCAGAAATGCTTAAAAGGGTTGGCAAAGAAAGCGTTTTTGTTGATGGTCTTCGTGTTACCGATAAAGAAACTGCAGAAATTGTGCAGATGGTTCTTGCAGGTAAAATTAACAAGCATCTTGTAAACCTTTTAGGTGAATACGGTGGCTCTGCAATAGGTATTTCAGGTATTGACGGTCATCTTATTGAAGCTGAAATAAAAGACGAAAGATTAGGTTTTGTTGGTGAAATTACAAACGTTAATGTTCAGCCTATTCTTGACCTTTTGGAGAAGGATTATATCCCCGTCGTTTCAACAGTTGGTTGTGACAACGAAGGTAATGTTTATAATATTAATGCTGATACAGCTGCAGCATATATTGCAGGTGCTATGAAAGCTGAAAGACTTGTTACAATGACAGATATCCCAGGTATTCTCAGGGATGTTTCTGACCCTGATTCACTTATTAAGTGTGTAACTATCCCTGAAGCGTATAAGCTTTTTGAAGAAGGAGTTATTTCAGGTGGAATGATTCCCAAGGTTGAATGCTGT
Organism: Acutalibacteraceae bacterium; assembly: GCA_045657085.1. Lineage (GTDB taxonomy): Bacteria > Bacillota > Clostridia > Oscillospirales > Acutalibacteraceae > DTU089. Next base: position 4,529 of record JAZOSL010000139.1, read on the forward strand.
ATTGATGCAATTAAAAAGGGTGTTCATAGAGTTACCATTCTTGACGGTAGAGTTCCACACGCAATTCTTCTTGAAATGCTTACCGATGAGGGTGCAGGTACAATGGTAAAGGCGGAATAAAAATGTCTATTAAAGAAATTGATAAACAATATGTAGCCAATACATATGCAAGATTTCCTATCGAGCTTGTCAGTGGCAAAGGCAGTAAGCTTTATGATGCTGACGGTAAAGAATATATCGATATGGGTACAGGTATTGGTGTAAGTGTTTTCGGCGTTGGTGATGAAGAATGGGTAAAGACTGTAACCAATCAGCTTACAAAGCTTCAGCACACGTCAAACCTTTATTACAGCGAGCCCTGTGCATTACTTGCAGAGCATCTTTGTAAAAGAACGGGTGCTAAAAAGGTATTTTTTTCAAATTCAGGTGCTGAGGCAAATGAATGTGCAATAAAGGCTGCAAGAAAGTATGCTGCAGCCAATAAAGGTACAGAATATTTTAATATAATTACTTTAAATAACAGCTTTCACGGAAGAACAATAACAACTCTTGCAGCAACAGGGCAAGATAATTTCCATAAAGATTTTCTTCCTTTAACAGAAGGCTTTTTGTATGCAGATGCAGGTGATCTTGAAGGTGTTGAAACTCTTTTAAATGACAATAAAGTAGCTGCAATTATGTTTGAAACAGTACAGGGTGAGGGGGGAGTTGTTCCACTTACTCAAGAGTTTGTTTCAGGTTTAAAAGAACTTGCTGATAAATATAACGTACTTTTGATTGTTGATGAAGTACAGACAGGTAACGGCAGAACAGGTGCTCTTTACGGTTATATGAAATATGGTATAGAGCCTGATATAGTTTCAACTGCAAAGGGTATAGGTGGTGGACTTCCGTTAGGTGCCACAATGCTTTTTGAAAAGGCTGAAAACGTATATGCACCCGGTGACCACGGTTCAACCTTTGGTGGTAATCCCGTTGCAACAGCAGGAGCTTTGAGTATTCTTGAAAGAATTGATGAAAAATTCCTTTCAGACGTTGAAAAGAAAAATGAGTATATTATAAAAGAGCTTTCTTCAGCAGAAGGTGTTAAGGGCATAACAGGTCTTGGTCTTATGCTCGGAAT
>JAZOSL010000140.1:0-17856 GCA_045657085.1 Acutalibacteraceae bacterium
TATGATGGATAATATGGAGGATTTTCAACCGGGTGGTGCAGGAACAATGCCATTCTTACAAAATCTCTTTAACGGCAATAATCATATGTCAAATAATAAACCTAATGAAAACGATGATAATTCTCAGGACGATGAAATTGTTGATGAGAATGATAGTGATAACAATAAAAAAGACAAAAAGAAAAAAGGCAAACATAAGACTAAAAGAAAATTTCTTAATTCTTATTGTACAGACCTTACTGCAAAAGCAAGAGAAGGTAAAATTGACAGAATTATAGGCAGAGAAACTGAAATTTACAGAGTTACACAAATTCTTTGCAGAAGAACTAAAAACAACCCCTGTCTTATCGGTGAACCCGGTGTTGGTAAAACTGCTATTGCCGAGGGTCTTGCTCTTAAAATTGCTGCCGGTGAAGTTCCTGCAAGAATTGCAGACAAGGAAATTCATCTTCTTGATTTAACATCCCTTGTTGCAGGCACTCAGTTCCGTGGTCAGTTTGAAAGTAGAATCAAGGGTCTTGTAGATGAGGTTAAGGCTGAGGGTAATATAATTCTCTTTATCGATGAAGTTCATAATCTCGTTGGTACAGGTGATGCCGAAGGCTCAATGAATGCTGCAAACATTTTAAAACCTGCACTTTCAAGGGGTCAGATACAGGTTATTGGTGCAACAACCTTTAACGAATACCGTAAGCATATTGAAAAAGATGCAGCACTTGAAAGACGTTTTCAGCCTGTTAAGGTTGAAGAACCTTCTGTTGCTGATTGTTATAAAATGCTCGTTGGTATCAAAGAGTATTATGAAGATTTCCATAAAGTTAAAATTTCTGATTCTCTTGTTTATCGTGCTGTTTTGTTATCAGAAAGATATATTAATGATAGATTCTTACCTGATAAAGCAATAGATTTACTCGATGAAGCTTGTACCTGTGCAAATCTTCGAAATGTAGCTATCAGTGATTATCAGAAACTTATGGCACGAATTGAAGATATTATGGAACGTCAGGAAGAGCTTCTCGAAACAACAGCTGAAGAAGGCCCGGATTACGAAGCAATTTCTAATTTGAAGGCTGAAAAAATAGCATTAGAGAAAGAAGCAGCAGAGCTTAAAGTAAAAGCTGACGACAATGACGTTACCGAAGAAGATATCGCAAAGGTAATTAATCTTTGGACCGGTATTCCTACTTCAAAAATCATTGAAAATGATATGAGAAAGCTTTCAAACCTTGAAAGCAAGCTTAAAGAAAGAATAATTGGTCAGGATGAAGCTATTGAAGTTCTTTCTGCTGCTATAAGACGTAGCAGAGTACAGATATCTGCAGTCAGAAAACCGGCGTCGTTTATCTTTGTAGGTCCTACAGGTGTTGGTAAGACTGAGCTTGTAAAACAGCTTGCTAACGAGCTTTTTGAAACACCTGAAACTCTTATCAGACTTGATATGTCAGAGTTTATGGAGAAACATAGCGTTTCCAGACTTATCGGTTCACCTCCCGGTTACGTCGGTTATGATGAAGCAGGTCAGCTTACCGAAAAAGTAAGAAGAAAACCATATTCAGTTGTTCTTTTTGATGAGATTGAAAAAGCTCATCCTGACGTGCTTAACATTCTTCTTCAGATTCTTGACGAAGGAAAAACTAATGATGCTCAGGGCAGAACCGTAAGTTTTGAAAATACAGTTATTATTATGACTTCGAATGCAGGTAGCCATATTACTGAAAATGCACTTGGATTCAACAGAGATAAAAATCAGGCTTCAAAAGATAAAGCTATGAAAGCATTAAAAGAGTTTTTAAGACCTGAATTTTTAGGCAGAGTTGATGAAATAGTAGTATTCAATACTCTTGGTAAACCCGAGCTTGTTAAAATTTCTGAAGTTCTTCTTAATGAATTAAAAGCACCACTTAAAGATAAAGGTATAGACCTTTGTGTTGGTGATGGTGTTTATGAAATAATTGCAGATATGTCCGAAGACGGTGGCAGAGGTGCAAGAGATATAAGAAGAACCATCAGAAAAACAGTTGAAGATTCAATAGCAAATATTTTAATTGAAAATGCAGGAGATCCTGTAACTGCAATAAACGTTACTGCTGTTGACGGTGAAATAAAAGTAGATTATAAATCATAATTAATTACCGACAGAGCATTTAATTTGTTCTGTCGGTTTTTGGAATTAAGCAAAAAAAATAAAAAATTATTTATTCGTTTTTTCGGAGTGAGTATGAGAAAAAGTGTTGTAGGTATTCTTGCCCACGTTGATGCAGGCAAAACTACTCTTGCAGAAGCTATGCTTTTCAAATCAGGCAAAATAAAGAAATTAGGTCGTGTCGATAATGGTGATACGGCTTTAGATACTCATTCCCTTGAAAAAGAACGTGGTATAACGATTTTTGCAGGTCAGTCTGTTCTTAATTTTGATAACGAGTTGGAAGTACATCTTTTAGATACTCCCGGTCACGTTGACTTTTCTGCAGAAACAGAACGTGTTTTAAAGGTTCTTGATTATGCTATTCTTGTAATAAGTGGAACAGATGGCGTACAAGCTCATACAAGAACGTTGTGGAAGCTTCTTGAAGCCTATAATATCCCTACGTTTGTTTTTGTAACAAAAATGGATTTCTGTCGTATACCTGAAACGGAAATTTTAAATGACCTTAATGAGTTTCAAAACGGTAGCTTCATTAATTTTTCTCAAGATAATTTCAATAACAGTACAGAAGCAATTGCTATGTGTGATGAAACTGTTTTAGAAAGATATCTTGACACCGGCGTTGTGACAGAAGAAGATATTATAAGGCTTATAAAAGCAAGAAAATGTTTCCCTTGTTATTTCGGGTCAGGTCTTAAAGGTGACGGTATTGACGAGTTTATTGATGGCTTGAAGAAATATATTGCACCTTTTGTTTATGGCGAAAATTTTGGTGCAAGGGTATTTAAAATCACTCATGATACTAAAGGCGAAAGAATTACCCATATAAAAGTAACCGGTGGTACATTAAAGGTTAAAGATGTTGTTACACACTCAGATAAAACCGAAAAAATTAATAATATCAGAATATATTCCGGTGAAAAATTTATATCTGTAGATGAAGTTTCGGCAGGTGGTATTTGTGCTGTTACCGGTATTACATCTGCAGGTAGTGGTGATGGTTTCGGGTTTGAAGAAAGCTTTTCTTCAACAATATTAGAACCTGTTATGAACTACAGACTTGTTTTACCTGATGACTGTGATGCTAAAACATTTTTACCAAAATTAAAAGAAATCGAAGAAGAAGACCCTCTTTTACACGTTTCATGGAATACCTTTTTACAAGAAATCAATGTTTCGTTAATGGGTGATATTCAAACTGAAATATTAAAGGCTTTGATATCAGAAAGATTTAATATAGATGTTCAGATTGATAACGGAAGAGTGATGTATAAAGAAACAATCAAAAACATTGTTGAAGGTGTAGGTCACTATGAGCCGTTAAGGCATTATGCCGAAGTTCATTTGATATTGGAACCGTTGCCAAGGGGTAGTGGTCTTGTTTTTCAGTCGAAATGTAATGAAGATGCACTAAGCCGAAATTGGCAGAATCTTATATTGATGCATTTAGCCGAAAAAGAGCATTTAGGTGTACTTACAGGTTCCCCGATAACAGATATGAAAATTACTCTTGCAGCCGGCAGAGCTCATTTAAAACATACAGAAGGCGGGGATTTCCGACAGTCTACCTATCGTGCTGTAAGGCAAGGCTTAATGCAGGCAGAATCAGTTCTATTAGAGCCTTATTACAGCTTTAAACTAGAAATACCTACTGAGCAAATAGGTCGTGCCATAAATGATATACGTATGAAAAACGGTTCCTTTGAAACGCCTGAAGAACTGAATGGTATCAGTATTTTAAAAGGAAAAGCCCCTGTAACAACCCTTAACGGTTATGCATCTGAAGTTGCTGCATATACAGGCGGCAGGGGAAGATTGTTTTGTGAGCTTTGGGGTTACGACGTTTGTCATAATGAAACTGAAGTTTTAGAAAATTCAAAATATTCACCTGAGTCTGACCTTGATAATACTCCTGATTCAGTTTTCTGTGCTCATGGTGGTGGCTTCAATGTGAAATGGGATAAGGTTTTCGAGTATATGCATATAGAAAGCTGTCTGAAACAAGAAAAAGACCCATATGAAGTAAATCTCAACAAACGAAATTTTCACATTGATGATAAAGAGTTGGAAGCTATAATGTCTCGTGAGTTCGGTGAAGATAAACATCCTTTTTATAGGTATAATCACCGTGCAACACCAATAAGACCGGTTGAAGTTAATTTTAATACAGAAATACGTAAAAAATACGTTATCGTTGATGGTTATAACGTTATTTTCGCATGGGATGAATTAAAAGAGTTGTCAAAATCTAATTTATCCCATGCCCGAGAAAAGCTTCTTGATATTCTTTGTAATTATTCAGCTTTTACAAAAACAGAAACAATTGTTGTTTTTGATGCATACAAGGTTTCAGGTAATCAGGGCGAAAAGTTTACCTATAACAATATTAAGGTTGTTTATACAAAAGAACGAGAGCTTTGCGACAATTATATTGAAAAGCTTATCAGTGAAATAGGTAAAAATGAAAATGTAAGAGTTGTTACTTCAGATAATCTTATTCAGTTATCTGCATTCAGATTCGGTGTCAGACGTGTTTCTGCACAAGAATTTCAGCGAGAAATTGAAGCAGTAGATAAAAATATTGATGATCTTCTTTATAAAATTAATAAACCCCGTCCGTCAAAGGTAGGGGATTTGATTAAACTTATTGAGGAGGGGTAAGCTTTGTTATTAAACAAAATAGCACAGTATAAAGCTTATAAAAACGGTGTTAAGCATTGTACTTTTAACCCTGATGGTCCCGGTGTTGTGAGAATACATTTAATACCACCCAAATTTAATCTTTTATCAAATGAACCTTATATAGTAATTTTAAACGGTTACTATATATTACCTGTTGGTTATTCGTGGGCATTGGTTTTATCGTATTTTATTGACGAAGTAAATAAATACGATGGTAAACCAATAAAAGAAACCGACGAAATTATTATTGAAAATAATACCATTAAAAGAATCAAAAAAGTTTATTCTTCAGTAAGTGAAGCTGACATTAAAGAAGATTTATACGAAATTATTGATGTTTTATTCAGTATTGCTCAAACAGGGAATACCGATAAGGAAATAGAAAAAATTTCTATTCGTTCTTATAGTAAAAATATGACAGCACCACATAGAATGGATTTACTTGTCAGCTCAATGACAGATGAAAATGGATCGTGGCTTTGTAATCAGAAATGCCGTTTTTGCTATGCTGCAGGTCAATGTAAAAGTAGTGTTAAAGAGTTATCGACAGATGAATGGAAAAAGATTATAGATACTCTTCGTAAAGCAAAGGTTCCAATGGTAACCTTTACAGGTGGTGAACCAACAATGCGTGACGATTTGGTTTCGCTTGTTGAATATTCAAAGTGGTTTGTAACACGTTTAAATACAAATGGAATCAAGCTGACAGAAGAGCTTACAACTCAATTGAAATCAGCAGGGCTAGATAGTGTACAGGTTACCTTGTATTCTTACGATGAAAGTATTCATAACGAGCTTGTAGGGTGTAATGGGTTTACGGCTACTGTTAACGGAATTAAAAATGCAGTTAAATCCGGTCTTGATATAAGTATCAACACACCATTGTGTAAAAAGAATTCTGACTATGTAAAAACTCTTGAGTTTATTAATTCTTTAGGTGTAAGGTTCGTAACAGTAAGTGGTTTGATTTGTACAGGTTCAGCAACCAAGGAACATACTGAATATGACCTTAGCGAAGACGAGCTTTTTGAAGTGATCAAACGGTCTAAGGCTTATTGTGACGAAAATGATATGGAAATAGACTTTACTTCACCTGGCTTGGTTTCAAAAGAAAAGCTGGAATTAATCAATATGAAGGTTCCGATGTGTGGTGCTGCTCTTAGTAATATGGCTGTTGCACCTGATGGCACAGTAGTTCCTTGTCAGAGTTGGTTGGGTTCAGACTCTTCTTTGGGAAATATATTAACTGATAGCTTTGCTGATATCTGGAATAATGAAAAGTGCAAAAAGTTAAGAAGTATGACAGATGTTGATGCTGTAAACTGTCCCTTCAGATTAAATCAAAAAGGGGGTAGCTGCTGATGTCAAATTTATATTCAGAAGAAGATATAAAGAAAAAACGAACTTTTCCCGTGAAAAACACAATTTTACTTGTAGTTTTAGTTATTATTCAAGTTGCTGCAATTGCATTAGCGTGTTCCTATAAACCAAAACCACTTGACGTTATTAAAGAGTATGACGTTGTAGTTGTTCCAAAAGAAGATGGTAGCCTTGATGTTGAGTATTCATTATTATGGGAAGCTATAGATACTTCAGAAGAGTTAACATGGGTTGAGATTGGTCTTGCAAATCCTTATTACACAGTCTATGAAGATTCGTTGTCATCTAATATTGCCGATTATTCGTATATTAACGATGAAGATTATGTTGCGTTAAGGCTTGATTTTAAAGAGTCTTATATTGGTGGAGATAAGTTTCGTTTTTCTTTCAGAATAAACCAAAGCTCAATGCTTTGTAAAAACGAAAGTCAGTATTTTTACGAATTTGTACCGGGTTGGTTTAATGAAACACCAATAGAAAAATATGAATTCAGATGGAAACTTGAAGATTCAATAAAGCAAAACAATAGCGATTCTCATCGTAGCGGCTTTGCTGTGTGGTCGGGCGAGATGGAATGTGGTGAATATCGTCTTATGAACGTGTTCTATTCGTCTGAAAGATTTGTTAATTGTCCCACAGTTACATATCATAGTTTTAATGATAGTGGTGCTTATAACGGGCTTCAAGATGATAAAACAGCTGCAATAATGGTTGCTGTATTTGCTGCAATTGTTATAGCTGTTTTTGAAGTGAATATAATTGATGGTTATGTTTCTTATAGTCGTGGTAGAGGCTTTTTAACAGGTTACGGTTACCATGTTCATACTTTTGGTCGTGTCAATCCTGTATATATACGACATAGAGATGCTGCAGCCAGTGCAGCCGCTTCAAGTGGCCGTGGTGGAAGAAGTGGCTTTGGTGGGGGTGGTTGTGCCTGTGCTTGTGCTTGTGCTTGTGCTTGTGCCGGTGGTGGCAGGGCAGGATGTTCTCAAAAAGATACCTATACCAACCAAATTAAAAAAGATACGAATAAATGATAAGAAAACAGAGTTGATTGATAAAGTCAACTCTGTTTTCTTGTGCTGTTACATATAATGTATATAAAAGAGTATTAATAATAAAGAACAGGAGCACTTCCGAACGGAAGTGCTCCTTATACTATAATATATTAAATAAGCAGATTAATTATACATATTCAATGCTATCAGCAAGTGCTGCAAGACCATCAATAAGAGCAGAGGCAACGCCTTCACCAAGAGAAATAAGCTCATGGTAGTGGTTAACGGGGTCACCTAATGTGTAGTCGTTATCAGGAACAACGTAACCGATAGCGTCATTCATAAGACCGAAGCATCTTACATCAGCACCAAAGATATCAGATGCAGATGTGTTACCTGAATTTGTCTTGAAATCTTTTGCTGTAACTGAATATTTAGCTAAAACAGTTCTACCGTTAGGTGCAACGATATCTTGACAAATTTCACCGGGAAGGAATACAGTCTTGAATTGGCTACCTAATTCCATATAGCCGATTTCAGTAATAGTAGAGTATGTAACAGCTCTTGAACATTTGCCATCTTTTAAGCAAGTGCAATCTTCTGAGCAGGTATCTTCATCTACACATTCGCAATCTTTCGGACATGTACACTCACAGTTTGAAATAACAACGTAGTTAGCCATGTTAAGCTTACCAATTGCTTCTATAAGACCATTTGAAACTGGAACTTCAACTTTTTTGATAAGAAGGTTAAGGAATGGTTCAACTTCAACTTCTTCACAAACAACATCATTGCCATCTAAATCTTTGTTCCATTCATCATACCATACTGTGTAACCGGGGTTAACAGGCATTACTTCGCCGAAGAAAGGTTTACCTGAATCATTAAGAACAAGTTTCTTTGTTTCTTTTGTGATAGAACTTGATGTCATATCAAATGAAACAAAAACAACTTCATTTGTAATAAATTCAAATTCGTTTGTTTCCTTATTTATAGCTGCATCTGCTATTGCATCGTCAACGTAAATTTCTAAAATATTACCATCTTCGTCTGCAACTACAGCCATACCATCAAATGTAGTAATTGCATATGTATCATCATAAGTTGTTCTTGAAACTGCATATTTACCACTCATGATAGCTATTGAATTTGTTTCTTCATTAGCTCTTAAACTTAAGTAGTTGTTATTTTCATTGATTCTGTTAATTTTAAATTCTACATCAACATCATCAACTTTAGTTTTGAATGTTTCAACAGAATATGAATCTTGTTTCATGTTGAAGTCTTTAAATTCAGGAAGAAGGTTACCGTCTTTGTCATAAATAGAAACTAATTTTGTGTTTTCGGCAATTTCATCAGCGTTATTGTTGATGATAGGATCTGCAATAACTTCTTCCATAGTTTTATCTAATGAAAGAGCCATTCTTGCAAGCTCGTAACCATATCTCATAGATTCTTCTGCTCTATGTTCGGTTTCAACGTTGTCACCTGTAACGCCACGAGCCATATAAATAGCAGCAATAGCACCCTGGAAGAACATAAAGTTGTAGCCTGCATCTTCAAGGAACTTGCCACAGTAGAAGATATAGTCACCACTGATTTCACGACCAGAATTGCTTTCGGTAGGAAGACCTGCAACGTCTGGGTGAGCAGCGATATTAAGAATCATTGTTTTGGTGGAATCAGCATCATCTGGATAGAATGAAAGTCTGTCGAGATCTGTCATAGCTATCTGTGCTTTGCCACTGTCAACAAGATTACCATCTTGATCGAGTTCAAAAATTATTTCACCGGCACCAGGACGTGTTTTGTCACTTGGACGGTTTTTATTGTTGAAATAATCTTGACCGATATCTTTTGTTGCGTATGTAAGAACACCAGGTTCCATATTCTTATGAGCTTCAATAAGAGCATTAACAACCTGATCTTTAAGGAATGCCATATAAGCAGGGTTAGTACCCTGAACTAACTCCTCACCTTTATTGAAAGCACTATTAAGACCATTACTTGCAATCTTTGAAAGAGTTTTTGTCCAAAGTCCTTCGGTGTCAATACAGCTATGTGTATGAGTAGAAGAAATGTTAATGGAAACGATATTGTTTGCTTCAGCGTATTCAGCAAGTTTCTCACGGATGTCTTTGATATCAGCATTTGTTATACCGATACAGTCGATAGTTGCAAAAAGAACGGTACCTCTGCCTGTGCCATCGCTTATAGAGATACATCTAGCTTTCATATCGTCCTGGAGGCCTCTAATATTTACAATACCTTCAACAACGTTTGAGAAGCCGTTTTCAATTGCAATGTAACCACCAAGATAGTATGTACCATTTGAGTAGTCATAGGGGATAAGGCTTGTGTTAGCATAACCTAATTCCCATTTAGCATTACTGTCAGCGGTTTTTTTGAATTCTTTACCGATACCAAGATCTTCTTTAACAATCTCATTTTGATCGATGGTATTGTCTGGAACAAAGTGTGGTGGGTCGGGGAAGATACCAGATAACACGTTTGCAATAAAGTTCAAAAGTGTTTCAAGGATATCTGATAAAAGAACACCCATAACATTTTCTGAGCCGCTACTAATGATTGGGTATGCACTTGAAGCACTTGCAGTAACTGCACCGAAAGATGCAAATGTAAGAGTAAGTGCAAGAACAATAGCAACGAGCTTTGTTAATCTGCTTTTTCTCATAGTTTTTTTCTCCTTTTATATCGCTAAAAGTTAACGATAATATTTGATACCATATTTTATAATATATATAATGAATTTTCAATTATCAATATCACTAAATTATCACTTGGCTATTTGATGTTTTGCACAAAAAACGCGATCTTTTTTTGTTATTTAAATATAACAAGGAATTTGTATTGACAATTGACTTTCGTTTGTGTAAAATATTAAGGAATTATTATGTATCAAGGGGGACACCAATATGAGAAAGAAAAAAGAAAAAAATCTCAATCCCGAATCAAATGTAACACCAACTCCTGTTGACGGTTCTCTTGTTAAAATCGTTGCAATGGTAATTGTTACCTGTATTGTAGTTGGTCTTGTTTCAAGTACAGCAATTAAACTTGCAGCATCAACCTATTACTTACAGACTCAGCGTAAGTTAGCTACAAGCATTCCGCTTGTTGATGCAGCTCTTGATAAAATTACAGACGGTGAAGCTGGTGCTCCACTTCCTACAGAAGCTCCTACAACACAGGCACCTACTCAGGCTCCTTCTACAACAAAGGCTCCTGAAACAACAAAGGCGCCCACAACAACAAAAGCTCCTGATACTACTAAAGCACCCGACACAACAAAGGCTCCCGATACAACTGAGTCAACTCAGGCACCAACAGAGCCCGAAACAGATTCACCCGAAACAATCAAACAGAAACAAGATATTCTCAATCAGTATAAAACTCTTGTAAGCTATGCAAAAAATATCGGTAAACCTGCTTTTACAAAGGTTACATACAGATCACTTGAAATGGACCTTTTAACAGGTACTTTACTTCACAGTGTAGCAAGCTCATATCCTGAGTATTTTGTTTCAAAAGAAACAGCTGAGTCAGCTCCTGTTTTAGTTCCTGCAAATACAGCAACAAGCGAATTCCTCATTGATCATCAGTCATATGCTTGTATGCTTGCAACCGAAGATGCTTCAGCAGCTATCAAATCAGCTGCAAACGTTGCTCTTGAAGATGGTAACCAGAAGCTTACTATTGTTCTCAAGGATGAAACTGATCCTGCTGTTACAGCTCCTGATGCTGAAAAAGCAGCAAGCTTCACAAGTTCAATGTTCCCCGTGCTTTCAGCAGATACAATTAAAGCTAAAGTAAACGATACTCTTTTCATTTCAGAAATATCTTCTGCAACCGTAACTTACACTGATTGCACAGTAGAGGTTATTTACAACCCTGTCACAGGCAGAATTATTTCTATGACTCAGACTGTAAAATATACAGGTTCAGTTAAGGGTATGCTTCTTACAAGCTCAGGTACAGTAACTGAAGTTTCTGAATACAAAGATTTCAATTACGGTGCCATCTGATGATAAACCAATTTTAAAACGAAAAGAACAAGCGTTATGCTTGTTCTTTTTTTGTTGTCGAGGTTAAGTCGGTGAGGGGACGGTTTTGTGTTGAATTAACAAATTTTAACGTTGCTTTTTTCTGTATTGGAAACTATTATGTGATTATAAATACTTGATAAATATATGTAAACGTGATATAATTTCATACTGTATAATAATACATAAAAGTTGTTGCTTTTATGAGGCAAGGTGAATTTTATGACAAGAAGAGAAGCAAGAGAACAAGCATTTATGGTTCTTTTTGAAAAGATTTTTAATGATGATTATTCAATATCTGAAATTGTTGAAATCGCTAAAGAAAATGAACTTATAAAAATCAATGGTTTCGCAGAAAATCTTTTAAATGCTGTTGAAAATAATTCTGAAGAAATAGATTCAGTTATTGAAGCTAATTCACAAGACTGGTCTCTTACAAGACTCCCTAAAGTTTCTTTAGCAGTATTAAGACTTGCAGTTGCTGAAATTAAATTTATTGATGAAGTTCCTGCAGGTGTTGCAGTTAACGAAGCAGTTGAAATAGCTAAAAAATACGGAACTACTGTTGATGCATCCTTCATTAACGGTGTGTTAGGTACGGTTGCAAAAGCCTAATGAAATATTATTTTGGTATTGATACCAGCAATTACACAACTTCTGTTTCGGTTTATAATGAAGATGGTGTAAAACAGGTGAAACGTCTTTTACCCGTTAAAGATGGTGAAAGGGGTGTACGTCAGAGTGATGCAGTGTTTCATCATACAAACGCTTACCCCGATCTTTTAAAAGAATTGTTTGATTCTTTAACGGAACCTGAAATTGTTGCCGTTGGTGCTTCGGTTACCCCAACAACTCAGGTGGGTTCATATATGCCCTGTTTTCTTGTTGGTAAAGGTGTTGGCGAAGCTATGTCGGTTGCAGCCAACATTCCGTTTTTTTCGTTTTCACATCAACAGGGGCACATTGCTGCTGCTTTATATTCGACAGGTAAAACGGAGTTGCTTAACGAAGAGTTTCTTTGCTTTCACGTTTCGGGTGGTACAACTGACCTTGTTTTGTGTAAACCTAGTAAAGAAAATATTTTCGAAACAAAGCTTGTTTCGTCATCACTTGATTTAAAAGCCGGTCAGGCTGTTGACAGAATCGGTGTGCGTATGGGAATAAGCTTTCCTGCCGGTAAAGGTATTGAGAAGCTTGCCCTTTGTTCAGAAAAAACATATAAAACAAAAATCAAACTCTTTGATGGCAATTGTTCTTTGTCAGGTCTTGAAAATAAGTGCCTTAAAATGCTTGAAAATTCTGAGCCTGCCTGTGACGTAGCCAAATTCCTTCTTTGTTATATTGCCGATACTTTGTCAGCAATGACTGAATATGCGTTTGATGAATATGGTAAATTGCCACTTGTTTTTGCCGGTGGTGTTATGTCTAATGTTATAATTAAAGATATTGTTACTTCAAGGTTTGATTGCAACTTTGCAAAACCTGAATTTTCTTGTGATAATGCAGCAGGAATTGCATATCTCACATCACTTAAAATGAAAAAATAAAGCAATACGGAGGTGTAAAATGTATTCACCTACACCAACTGTTTACAGTGTTGCACAATTGAATAATTATGTTAAAAGCATTCTTGATAACGACGAAAACTTAAACCATCTGTTTGTTACAGGTGAAATTTCAAATTATAAAGCTCATTATAGCGGGCATTTATATATGACAATTAAAGACGAAACAGCTTCAATCAAAGCTGTTATGTTTGCAGGGAACGCCTCAAGGTTAAAATTTTCTCCTGAAAACGGTATGAAAGTTATAATTTTCGGTTCGATTTCTTTGTTTCCACGTGATGGTTCATATCAGCTTTATATTAATGATATGCAACCGGACGGAATCGGTGCTTTGAATATTGCTTTTGAACAACTGAAAAAGAAGCTTGAGTCTGAAGGCTTGTTTTCAAAAGAATATAAAAAGCAAATACCAAAATTTCCCCAAAAAATCGGTGTTGTTACGTCTGCTACCGGTGCTGCCGTTCAGGATATTTTTAACGTGTTGAAAAGACGTTACCCTGTTGCAGAGGTTGTTTTAAGACCTTGTCAGGTACAAGGTGACGGTGCAGCTCAAGATATCGCAACAGCTATTAAAGAATTTAACAATATAAATGGTGCTGATGTTCTTATTGTCGGTAGGGGTGGTGGCTCTATCGAAGATTTATGGGCGTTCAATGAAGAGATTGTTGCACGTGCTGTGTTTGAATCTGAAATTCCCGTAATTTCTGCTGTCGGACACGAAACTGACGTTACAATTTGCGATTTTGTTGCTGATTTACGTGCACCAACGCCATCTGTGGCTGCTGAATGTGCTGTGCCCGACATTTATGAGCTCAAAGCAAATTTACAGTCATATAAACAACTGCTTTTTAACCTTACTAAAAAATCTTTGGAAAATGAAAAAAATCGTCTTTTAACTATTGAAAAAAACAGTGCTTTAAAGAATCCGTTGACTAAAATTAAAGATAGCCAAAAAGAGATATTATATCTTAATGAAAAACTTTCTGCTTTAACCGTTAACGTTATTGAGTCAAACAGGGCTAAAGTTAACGGACTTTGTGGTAAGCTTGATGCTTTAAGCCCGTTAGGTGTTATAGCAAGGGGCTATTCAATCACACAGAACAATGAAAAAATTGTAAAAAGCATAAAAGATGTTAATATTGATGATGAAATTACCGTTCGTCTTTCAGATGGTTTTGTAAACGCAAGGGTCAACGGTATTAAATGAGGAATATTTATGGAATTTAATTATGAAAAATCTTTAAAAAGACTTGAAGAAATAGTTTCAATTATTGAAGAAGGCGGACAAACCTTAGAAAAAACACTCGAGCTTTTTTCAGAGGGTACAGCTCTTTTAAATTCTTGCAGTAAATATCTTGATAATGCAGAACAAAAAATCACAAAACTTCTTAGTAATGGTGATGTAAATGAATAATAAAATCACAGAGTTTTCACAGCTTATTGAAGAAAATCTTTATAAATATTTTGATACGTATTTCGATGAATACAAGGTTTTGTTTGATTCTATGAAATATAGTGTTAAAAATGGTGGCAAAAGAGTAAGACCTTTATTGACGTTGCTTTTTTGTGATGCTTGTGGTGGTAACGTATTACAGGCGATGCCGTTAGCTGTTGCCGTTGAATATATCCATACATATTCGCTCATTCATGATGATTTACCTTGTATGGATGATGATGATTACCGCAGAGGTAAACTTTCAAATCATAAGGTTTATGGCGAAGCAATGGCTCTTTTAGCCGGTGACGGCTTGTTAACAGCAGCCTTTGAAAGAATTGCTACATGGTCAAAGGCCGGCCTTTTTGATTGTGAAGTTGCAGTAAATGCTATAACGGAATTATCTGCTTATGCCGGTAGCCGTGGTATGATTGGTGGCCAGGTTATTGATATTCAGAACGAAGACAATAAAGAGATTAAGCTCGAAACGCTTATGATGCTTGATAATTTAAAAACAGGGGCACTTATCGAAGCTGCTTGTTCATTAGGTTGTATTGTTGCGAAAGCTGATGAAGAAAAAATTCAGGCTGCAAAAACATTTGCATCAAAAATCGGACTTGCTTTTCAGATTAAAGACGATATTTTAGACGTTACAAGTTCTTTTGAAAAGTTAGGTAAAGCAATAGGTAGCGATATAGAAAACGGTAAAACTACCTACGTTACCTTACTTGGTGTTGAAGAGTGCCAGAATCTTGTCGAAAAACTTACTGATGAGGCTTTAACAGCTTTAAACAATTTTGAAAATAACGAGGCTTTAAAGGAATATGCCCTTTACCTTGCAAAAAGAGATTATTGATATGGAACATAATTTATTAAAAAACATAAAATCACCTGATGACGTGAAAAAGCTTGACGATAATCAACTTCCTTTACTTGCAGAGGAGGTAAGGGATGTTATTATTTCAACTGTTTCAGAAAATGGTGGTCATCTTGCATCAAATCTTGGTGCAGTTGAGTTAACGATAGCTCTTCATAAGGTTTTTAATTCACCTGATGATAAAATAATCTGGGACGTAGGTCACCAGGTTTATACCCATAAGCTTTTAACCGGCAGATACGAAGATTTTAAAACTCTTCGTCAAAAAGACGGTATGTCCGGCTTTTCAAGACCCAACGAAAGCGAGCATGATATTGTTTACAGTGGCCATAGCAGTGTTTCTATTTCAACTGCTTTAGGTATTGCAACAGCAAACAAGGTTAACGGTAAAAAAGATTATGCAGTTGCCGTTATAGGTGACGGTTCTTTAACAGGTGGTCTTATTTATGAAGCCTTGAATAATGCCGGTAGAATGAACGATGCAAGGCTCATAATAATACTTAATGACAATGGTATGTCAATATCTAAAAACGTAGGTCATCTTGCAAAAAGACTTGCCGTTATGCGTTCAAGATCAGGTTATTTTAAATTAAAAGATTTAACTGAAAAAGTTGTTTCAAAAATACCTTTTGTTGGCAGAAAGTTGTCTGACAGATTGTTTAAGATAAAAACCGATCTTAAAAATATGATTTATCAAAGTAACTTCTTTGAAGATTTTGGTGTTCGATATATGGGTCCTATTGACGGTCACAATATTGAACAGCTTTGTAATGCTTTAGAGGGTGCAAAGCTTGTTGATAATCCTGTTATTGTTCACGTCAATACTTTAAAAGGTAAAGGCTATTTACCTGCACAACAAAATCCGTCCGATTTTCACGGTGTTGGTCCCTTTAATAAAGAAAATGGTGAAATTCCATCAGCTAAAACAAACTTTTCTGAAAAATTCGGTGAATTTTTGTATAATCAGGCTCCTAAGGATAAGCGAATCTGTGCAATTACTGCTGCTATGTCATTGGGTACGGGTTTACGTAGTTTTTCCGATGAGTTTCCTGATAGATTCTACGACGTAGGAATTGCCGAAGAACATGCTATACCATTTGCTTTAGGCCTTTCAAAAAGTGGTATGCTTCCTGTATTTGTTGTTTATTCAACTTTTTTACAAAGGTGTTACGACCAATTAATTCACGACTGTGCTTTGCAAAATGCCAGAATGATTATTGCTGTTGACAGAGCAGGTATTGTTGGTGACGACGGCGAAACCCACAATGGTATTTATGATACTGCATTTTTCAACGGTATTCCTAATATTACAGTTTATTCACCGACATATTATTGTGATTTAAATAATGCGTTTGTAAACTGCTTATATCATAGTGATGGGCCTTGTGTTATAAGGTATCCCCGTGGTGCAGAACCCCAAAAGCCTAATGACTATGTTTGTGACGGTCAAAGCTTTGTGACTTTTGGTGACGATGATGCGGATATTGCTATTGTTACTTATGGTAGAATTTTCGGTTACGCTTACGATGCTGTGAATCAACTGAGAAACGAAGGGAAAAAAGTTAAGCTTATAAAGCTTAACAGAATTGTTCCTATTGATGTTGAAAGTGTAAATGAACTCAAAAATGTAAAAAATACATTCTTCTTTGAAGAAGGTGTTAAAAGTGGTGGCGTTGGTGAGCATTTTGCCATGACCATGCTTGAAAATGAAGTTAAAAGTGATTTTTGTCTTACTGCTTTCCCTGATTGTTTTGTTAAACAGGGGAAAACAGAAGTAATTTTGAACGAATATAACCTTGATACTGAGGGTATGTTAAAAACTATTAGAGGAATTGTTAATGAGTAACAAAAAAAGACTTGATTTAGCTTTATTTGAAAAAGGCTTTGCTGAAAGCCGTGAAAAAGCTAAAGCTTTAATAATGTCTGGTATAGTTTACGTAAATGACCAGAAAGAAATTAAAGCCGGCAGGGATATTAAAGACGATGATATTATTGAAGTCAGGGGAAGTACGTTAAAATATGTAAGCCGTGGTGGCTTAAAGCTTGAAAAAGCTATGCAGAGCTTTCCTATTGATTTGAATAATAAGCTTTGTATGGATATCGGAGCTTCTACAGGTGGTTTTACCGATTGTATGCTACAAAACGGTGCAAGCAAGGTTTATGCTATCGACGTAGGTTACGGGCAATTAGCTTGGAAGCTTAGAACTGATGAACGAGTTATTAATCTCGAACGCACTAACTTTCGTTACGTTACAAAAGAACAAATTCCCGATGAACTTGATTTTGCATCGGTTGACGTTTCTTTTATTTCTTTGGCTCTAATTTTACCCGTTATGCGCACCTTGTTGAAAGACGGCGGTCAAGCGGTTTGCCTTATTAAGCCACAGTTTGAAGCAGGCAGGGAAAACGTTGGTAAAAAAGGTGTTGTTAGGGATAAAAGCGTTCATATCGCTGTAATTGAAAAGATTATCGGTTTGATTAGTGAAAATAATTTTTCACTTTTAGGACTTGATTTTTCTCCCGTAAAAGGACCTGAAGGTAATATAGAATATCTATGTCATATAGAAAAAAATGACAACAGCCAAAATTTATGCAGTATTGATGCTGCGGCAGTTGTCGAAAAATCATACGAAGCATTAAAGGAGTGATAATAAGTGACTGTTGCGGTTTTACCTAACCTAGATAAACGCGGCTCGGCTCAAGTAGTTG
>JAZOSL010000141.1:0-3720 GCA_045657085.1 Acutalibacteraceae bacterium
CTACGATCCGACTTCACCGAAAGAATATGCTGCATTTAATTTTCCATAAAAAGAACCTTTTTCACTTTCAATATAACAATAAGTATCTCGTAAAAATGAAATCAGTTTTATTTTTTTAGTTGTTTTGTTAAGAGAAGCAACCATCATAACATCGGTATTACCCGTATAAGTACCTGCACGGCTGTCAAACCCGACTAAAAGCACATTTATAATGTTTTTATCAGACATTTTTTTATCGTTATCTGTAGTTGCCCAGATTTTAATTGCTTCTTTAAAATCGGAAGAACCGATATCTATTTCGATATTATCCGGTTCTTCCGTTATATTTATGTTATTTTCGTAAATTTTATCAGAAGCAACGGTTTCCTTGGGTACTTCATCAACTTTTTCGCCCATTTTATTGTATTTATCAATAAAAACAATACCAAGGCAGGTTGAAATTATTAAAATAAAGCAAATAACAGATAATATTACCTTTTTCAAGGCACTTTTTTTTATTTTGCTTTCCCTTTTGCCGTCAACTTTAGACATAACTTATTCCTCTGTAACTTCTTCGTTATCGTCTACAGTTCCTATATCCTCGTTGTCTTCTGAAGTATCGCCTGCACCTTCAGCTGCTGTTCCGTCATCTTCAACTTCGCCGTTGATTTCGTCTTCGTCATGCTCTGTAGTTGAAAGTGTAACAACCTTATCACCTTCGCCCAGACGCATTACCTTAACACCCTTTGAAGGACGTGCACAAACTCTTACTGCACTTGCAGGGATTCTTATAATAATACCGTCCTGAGAAATGAGAATTATATCTTCATCTTCTTCAATTGCACTGATTGCTGCAACCTGACCGTATTTATCAATATGGTAGTTTTTAAGACCTTTACCACCTCTTGATTGTAAACGGTAGTTGTTATTTTCACTTATTCTGCCGAAACCGGTTTCACTTACTGTAAGAAGCTTACCTTCTTCAGCCATAACACACATACCGATTACTTCGTCACCCTCTTTAAGAGTGATAGCTTTAACACCACTTGCTGTTCTGCCTAAAGGTCTTGCATCATTTTCATTGAAACGGATACACATACCAAGCTTTGTAGCAACAAGAAGCTGATCCTTACCTGAAGTAAGTCTTACCCATGCAAGCTCGTCATCTTCTCTGAGACTTACTGCAATAATACCGTTCTTTCTGATATTTTTAAACACGTCAAGTAAAGAACGTTTGATAATACCTTTACGGGTAACCATACAAATATATGAGCCGTCATCCTCTTTTGGTACCTGAATCATAGCTGAAACCTTTTCGCCTGATTCAAGTGGAAGAATATTAACGATATTTGTACCCTTACTTGTCTTGCTTCCCTCGGGAATTTCGTAACCCTTTAATCTGTATGCTCTACCTCGTGTTGTAAAGAACATAATATGGTCGTGAGAAGATGCAATAAACATAGTTTCTGCATAATCATCTTCACGGCGAGTCATACCCTTAACACCACGGCCACCCCTGTTCTGAATTGAGAACTGGTCAACGGGCTGACGTTTGATGTAACCCATATTTGTATAGGTGTACATACATTTTTCTTCGGGAATAAGGTCTTCAATATCAACCTCACCACTAACGTTTTCGATAGCTGTTCTTCTGTCATCAGAGAATTTGTTACTAATAGCAGCAAGCTCTTCTTTAACAATATTAAGAACTCTTTCGTGAGAACCAAGAATTTCTTCGTAATCTTTGATTTTTTCTTTAAGCTCGTTTAATTCATTTGTTATCTTGAGAATTTCAAGACCTGCCAACTGACCTAAACGGAAAGCTACGATTGCAGCTGCCTGAGCATCGTCAAAATCAAATTTTTCCATAATAGCTGTCTTTGCTTCAGCCTGACCGCCCTTACAAGCACGAATAGTTGCAATAATTTCATCAACTATATCAATAGCTTTTGCAAGACCGTCTAAAATGTGAGCTCTTTCCTGAGCTTTTTTAAGATCAAATTGAGTTCTTCTTACAATAATATTGCACTGATGGTCAATATATTTCTGAAGAATTTCTTTAAGAGTAAGGATTTTGGGCTGTCCTTCATCAAGTGCAAGAAGAATTACACCACAGGTTGATTGAAGCTGAGTAAATGAAAAAAGCTTGTTGAGTACAACCTGAGGGTTAGCATCACGCTTAAGCTCAATTTCAATGTGCATACCTGTTTTATCTGATGAATAGTCGTTGATATCATCAATACCCTCAACTCTTTTTTCCTTTGCAAGATCAGCAATAGACTCAATAAGTCTTGCTTTATTAACCATATAAGGAATTTCGGTAATTATTATTTTAAATTTACCGTTCTTTGTTTCAATAATTTCTGTTTTTGCACGGACAATTACCTTTGCACGGCCGGTAGCATAAGCAGCTCTTATACCTGCCCTACCCATAATGATACCACCTGTAGGAAAGTCGGGACCCTGAATATGCTCCATAAGGTCTTCAAGCTCTGCATCGGGGTTATCAATAAGACATTCGATAGCAGAACAGACTTCACCTAAATTGTGTGGTGGAATATTTGTTGCCATACCAACAGCAATACCCTGAGAACCGTTAACAAGAAGATTAGGGAATCTTGACGGTAAAACTGTAGGCTCTTTAAGTCTGTCATCATAGTTAGGAACAAAGTCAACAGTATTTTTTTCAATATCTGTGAGCATTTCCAATGCCATTTTGCTCATTCTTGACTCTGTATAACGATAAGCAGCAGGTGGGTCACCGTCGATTGAACCGAAGTTACCGTGACCGTCAACAAGCATATATCTCATTGAGAAATCCTGAGCGAGTCTTACCATTGCATCATAAACAGATGCGTCACCGTGAGGATGGTATCTACCAAGAACAGAACCGACAGTATCAGCACACTTACGATGTGGCTTGTCGGGATAAAGGCTATTCTCGTACATTGTATAAAGAATTCTTCTGTGAACAGGCTTTAAACCGTCACGTACATCTGGAAGAGCACGGGCAGTAATAACTGACATTGAATAATCAAGGAAAGCCGTTCTGACTTCTTTATTAATTTCAACGTTTATAATTCTTTGATTTGCATAAGGGTCAGGAAGATTATTTATACCTTGAGTGACGCCTTCAGCTTTTTCATTAAATTCGTCCATCTTTTAATCCTCCCTTTCTTAAATATCAAGATTTTTAACGTATTTAGCATTTTTCTCAATAAACTCTCGTCTGGGTTCAACCTGGTCACCCATAAGAATTGAGAATGTTTCATCAGCCTTTTCGGCATCTTCAACAGTAACTCTTAACATAAGTCGAGTTTCAGGATTCATTGTTGTATCCCAAAGCTGTTCGGGGTCCATTTCACCAAGACCTTTATATCGCTGAATTGAAACACCGTTACCGACTTCTGCAATAATTTTATCTCTTTCTTCATCTGAATAAGCATATTGATGCTTTTGACCTTTACTGATTCTGTAAAGTGGTGGCTGAGCAAGGTAAACGTGACCTTGTTTAATAAGCTCAGGCATATAACGGAAGAAGAAAGTAAGAAGAAGTGTTCTGATATGAGCACCGTCAACGTCAGCATCGGCCATAATAATGATTTTATCATAACGAAGCTTTGCTATATCAAAATCTTCACCAAGACCTGTACCCAATGCAAGTACAACAGGTGTAAGCTTATCATTACCTATAACCTTATCAACTCTTGCTTTTTCAACGTTGAGCATTTTACCCCAAAG
>JAZOSL010000142.1:0-3933 GCA_045657085.1 Acutalibacteraceae bacterium
AACTGCAAAAGACAGTATTTCAATGATTTTTCTCGAAAGAGAAATGGATTATTTTATTTATAATACTATTGATGAAGTAAATGAAAAGGCTTTTTCGCTTATAGATGAAGATTGTTATGACCTTATAGTCATTTACAACGGTAATTATGATAGTACAATGCATAAATTCGGTCCTGAATCACCCGAAAGCTTTAAAGCCTTAGACCACAACTTGAATTTCTATTGTACAATGATAAATGAAATAAAAGAAAAATGGAAAAATCACAACGTGTTTTACGGGTTTATGACTGACCACGGTTGCCATGAAATTGATGGAGAGTGTGGCTCTCACGGTCTTGATATGGAAGAGGATATGAACGTAATTCATTTTTATGGCATAAAAGAATCAGAATGATATGAAGTTCAAAAAGGCTAAAGATTATATAGGCAGATTTCTTTTTACTCAAAGATGCAAATATTGTGGTAGGGTAATTGATATACGAAAAGAAAGCTGTGAATACTGTGATAACAATATAAGTCCTATAAAAGGTGAAATCTGCTTTAAATGTGGCAAAGAAATTAAAAAATGTGATTGCCAAGGTCAATATGTTTTTTACGAAAAGACATGTGCACCTTTTTATTATGACGGTGCAATTAAAACTCTTGTCTGGCGTTTGAAATTTAAGGGTCAGAAAAATCTTGCAGTTACTATGGGCGATATGATGGCAGAATGCGTATCGAAACGTTATGAGGGTTACGATTTTGACGTTATTACTTACGTGCCGGCTACTAAAAAGAGCGAGAAAAAGAGAGGTTATAACCAGGCACAGCTTTTAGCACAAAGAATAGCAGAAAAGCTTGATGTCCCTTGTGAGCAGCTACTTGTTAAGACAAGTGAAACAGCCCCACAGCATACCTTGCCTGAAATGATGAGATCGGGTAATATTTTAGGCGTTTTCGATTTAAAAGAAGATGCAGATGTGAGCTTTAAAAGAGTTTTACTGTGTGACGACATTAAAACAACGGGCTCAACGCTTAATGAGTGTGCAAAAACCCTTTTAATCGGTGGTGCAGCAGAAGTTTTCTGCATAACAGCTGCAGTAACGGAAAAAGAAACTAAAAGAGAGCACCTAGAAGCACCAAAAGAAAATAAAAAAGAAACACAAGACCCTTCACCTGATTGGTGAAAGGTCTTGTTAGTTTATTTTATAAAATTATTTATTGATTTCAGGGTTGTCTGTGCGACCGAGAAGATAATCTATGCTGACATTGTAAAAGTCTGCAAGGATGATAAGAGTTTCTGTTGGAGGGATTCTGTCACCTGTTTCGTACTTTGAAAGCAGTGCTTGTTCAATACCCGTTTTCATTTGTAAAGATAATTGAGTTAATCCGTTTTCTTTGCGCAGCTTTTTTAAATTATTATTCATTAAAATCACCTAATGACATTGTGTCATATTTACGACTTGACAATTATGAAAAGTAAAAAATGGTTGAATAATATATTCCACTTTCAGTTATTGAAATATACAAAAATAGGTATGTTGTTAGTATAATAAACAAACAGTTTCTTCATTTTTTGTTCAATCATACAAAGTGTAAAAAAATCGCAAAAAAATGTGAGGTTTTTTCAGTTTTTTGTCATTAAATATATGTAGGCGGAATATACAATTTTGAAAAATTTGTACCAAACTTCTATAAATCATTTACTTTTCAAAAATATTTTAGTATAATTAACTAAAACAAATTGGAGGTCAGAATTATGAAAAGAACGTTAAGTTTAGTTTTATCGTTAATGCTTGTTGTGTGCGTTATCACAACCTTATCTGTAACCGCTTCAGCAACGGATGGTGAAAGTGACGGGTATACGTTTTCGTTAAATGAGGACGGCGTATCCTACACACTAACTAGTTGTACTAAAGACGTGAATGGTGCAGATATAGTTCTTCCTGATAGTTATAATGGTTATCCCGTAACTGTAATAGGAAACTCCGTATTTGAAAACAGCGGAGTGAAATCAGTTGTTGTTCCAGATACGGTAGAGCATATTGGTAACGGTGCATTTGCGTGTATGAGCGTTGGCTCTGTTAAATTATCAAGTAATTTGAAGACAATTGGCAATAGTGCGTTTTCGAGGACAAGTATAAAAGAGTTAGAACTTCCTGAGGGTCTTACTCATATAGGTGACTTTGCTTTCCAGCTAAGCTCAATAAATAATATCGTTATCCCCGATAGCGTTACATATTTAGGTGTAGCAGCATTTTATCAGAGTAGATTAGAAACAGTAGTTTTGCCAAGAACTCTTCCAAGTATTGGCAATTCACTTTTTGGTCAGTGCAGAAATTTAAAAAGCGTGAAAATACCTGAAACTGTTACAAAAATAGGTCAGGGAGCATTTTCTAGTTGCACCTCTTTAACATCCATAGTAATACCTGAAGGGGTAACAACTATAGAAGACTTTGCTTTTGGCGGATGCGATAAGATGGAAAGCTTTGTTTTTCCTTCAACGTTGCAGACGGTAGGTGCGTCAGCATTTGATTCATGTTATAGTGTTAAAAATATATATTATACAGGTAGCGAAGCTCAGTATAGTATGATTAATTTCATTGGGAAATTACCCGTGAATGCGCCTGTGCATTTTAATCATATAATTCCCTCACAATATCATACTTTAGAGCTTGAAAATGGTGTTTTGTACTGTAAATTAGACGGTGAAACCGATTATTCATTTACAGGCTTTGTTGAATACTATGGAACTGATTATTATGCTGTTAATGGCATTGTTTCGACAGATTACACTAGCTTAGTATTATATAACAATACCTGGTATTTTATTCAGAATGGTACTGTTAACAGAGATTATGCAGGTCTTATTGAGTACTACGGTAAATATTACTACGTATCAAACGGTGTTGTTGATTGGGGCTATACCGGAGTTACAGAATATTACGGCACTTTATATTACGTTGAAAACGGCGTGTACACCGCAAGCTATACGGGTTTAGGTGCATACGATGACGGTGTTTATTACTTTACTAATGGTTGCTTTAATCCGAGCTTTACCGGTTTTGTAGAGCTTGCGGGAGAATACGTTTTTGTTCAAAACGGTATCGTTCCGATGGATTTTTTAGGTCTTATAGATTACAACGGCGCAACATACTGTATAGTTGGCGGTGTTTATATGCCTGATTATGCAGGTATAGTAGAGTATAATGACAATGTGTATTTCTATGAGAATGGCGCTATAAGCTGGGGCTATACAGGCTTTATAGAGCAATTTGGTTTCTATATCTACGTTGAAAACGGCGTTGTGCCTGTCTGGTATACAGGTCTTTTTGAATATGAAGGCGAATTGATTTACTTAGAAGAAGGCGTCGCTATTTTAGACTATCGGGGAATTGTTTGGTATAACGGTGAATGGCGATATATGTCAAACGGTAAGTTTTATAACGGTTATAGTGGCGTTGAAGAGTATAATGGTGACTTGTATTACGTTTCAAATGGTACTATAGATTGGTCATATACAGGTATTGCATCTAAATACGGAGTGTCTTGGTATTATGTGCAAAACGGATATGTTGACCAGAGCTTCACCTCTCTTCTTTATTATGAGGGTAAATGGTACAATATAGAAAACGGTGAGTGGATGAAGAGGAAAGACACTCTTGTTTACTATAACGGTGATTGGTACGCAGCAATTGATGGAATAGTTGGCTTCAATTATACAGGTGTTATTGAATATAACGGTGCAATATATTACGTTGAAAACAGCTATCTCGATTGGAGTAAAACAACCCTTGCTTATTACAATAACACATGGTACTACGTAGAAAATGGTGAGGTTAATTGGAATAGTAATACTCTCGTTTATTATAATGGCGAATGGTATTATACCTATGGCGGTACAGTTGCATGGGATTACACAGGCCTCGCTCAGTATAACGGTGAATGGTACTA
>JAZOSL010000143.1:0-2688 GCA_045657085.1 Acutalibacteraceae bacterium
TTTTTGAAGTCCGGATTTCTGCACTGTTGTGCTCAAAAAAATCTCAAGGGTTTTTCTTTATCGTTGTTTAATTTTCAAGGTTCGTTTCGCACTCTTTCGCTCTCGCTCTCTCGAGTGCTTGCATATAATATCAAATTCAAATCGTTTTGTCAACACTTTTTTTCAAATTTTTTTGAAATTTTTTAAAATATTTTTTCGCGACAAAAAATTCACAATATGTAGTACAAAAACTCTCTACAAACCACAATTTTCTTGTTCATAACTTTGAAGAAAACGTGTATAAAACTAAAAACTGAGAAAATACTATAAAAAACTATAATTTAAAAAGAAGTGATTATTATGAAAACAATTAATTTTAAAACTCCCCTTTTCAGATTTTGTGCATTCGTTTTAGCTCTGACTATTACCCTATTGAGTTATACTTTTTATATTAATGAAATTGCAAATACAAATTCTGTAGCTACACTCTCAAAAATCGGCTCACGAGGTGAAGAAGTAAGAAGAATTCAGACAAAACTCAGAGAACTCGGTTTTTATAATGGCAAGGTCGACGGTATATATGGTTCTGCAACTCAGCGCGCAGTAAAACGCTTTCAATCATCTGTCGGGATTACTTCTGACGGAATAGCTGGTAGTAAAACACTCTTATATTTAGGTTTAGGTTCTTCAAACAATAATTCTTATGGTTCCTACAGCTCATCTGATATATGGCTTCTTGCAAAGGTTATAGAAGCAGAAGCACGCGGTGAAAGCTACACAGGTCAGGTTGCAGTTGGTGCTGTTGTATTAAACAGAGTTGAATCTGCCTCATTCCCTGATACTATATCAGGCGTAGTTTATCAATCAGGCGCATTTTCTGCAGTAACAGACAGAAACTGGACCGTTTCACCTACTGCTACCTCCAGAAAAGCAGCACAAGATGCAATTAACGGATGGGACCCGACTTATGGCTCACTATACTATTATAATCCTGCTAAAACCTCCAACAAATGGATAAGAACAAGACCTGTTGTTACAACTATAGGGTCACATGTGTTCTGTAAATAGGAATTAGCATTATTTTTTAATCAACTAAAAAACTCTTTCCTTGATTTCTAATTCTTATATATATAGTATAGAAAAAAGATTGTCTGAATTTTCACAAAACACTTGTAAATTTATCGACTTTATAGTATGATATAGTGGGTGAATTTGGAAGTGTTTTTCTTTTCCATATTTACTATTAATGTTTAATTTATTATATTAATATATTCTGCAAAGGAGAAATTTGACGATGCAAAAGGTACAATTTACCGAAACAGTGCTCCGTGATGCTAACCAGTCACTCATCGCTACAAGAATGAAATTCTCAGAATTCCAACCAATTCTTGAAACTCTTGATAAAGCTGGTTATTATTCTCTTGAATGTTGGGGCGGAGCAACATTCGACTCATGCCTTCGTTACCTTAATGAAGACCCATGGGAAAGACTCAGAAAAATAAAAAAAGCCTGTCCTAACACAAAGCTCCAGATGCTCTTGAGAGGTCAGAATCTTTTAGGATATCACCACTATCCAGACGACGTTGTACGTATGTTTGTAAAAAAGAGTGTTGAAAACGGTATTGATATTATCCGTATTTTTGACGCACTCAACGACGTTAAGAATATTGAAGTTGCTGTTGACGAAACAATCAAAAATGGCGCTATTGCTTCTGGTGCTATCTGCTACACAATCAGCCCAATTCATACTCTTGAATCTTACGTTGAGCTTGCAAAGAATATGAAGAGCATTGGTTGCCAGACAATCGCAATTAAAGATATGGCCGGTATTTTAAGTCCTGCAGAGGCTTATAAATTAGTTTCTGCACTTAAAGATGCTGTTGATTTACCTCTCGTTCTTCACACCCACAGCACCACAGGTCTTGGCTTTATGACTCTTTTAAAAGCAGTTGAAGCTGGTTGTGATATTGTTGATACAGCTATCTCTTCAATGTCAGGTGGTACTTCACAGCCTGCAACTGAAACTCTTCAATATACATTTGAAGAATTAGGCTACGAAACTGGTCTTAATGGTGAAGTTCTTAAAGAAATCGGCGATTTCTTCAAACCAATAAGAGCTGAATATTTAAAGAGCGGTCAACTCAATCCAACAGTTCTTGCAACTGATACAAAAGCTCTTAACTATCAGGTTCCCGGCGGTATGCTCTCTAACCTTGTTGCTCAGCTTACTGCACAAGGCAAAATGGACAAGTTCGACGAGGTTCTTCTTGAAACTCCTCGAGTTCGTGAAGATTTAGGTTATCCACCACTTGTTACTCCAATGAGTCAGATGGTTGGTGTTCAGGCTACTGCTAATGTTCTTGCTGGTGAGAGATATAAAAACGTTTCTAAAGAAGTTAAATCTTACCTTATGGGCGAATATGGTAAGGCTCCTGGTAAGGTAAATGAAGTTGTGCGCAAGCAAATCCTCGGCGATGCTAAACCTATTGAAGGCAGATATGCAGACACACTTGAACCTGCATTTGAAACAGCAAAGGCTGAAATCGGCGACAAGGCTAAATCTGATGAAGATGTACTTTCATATATTGCTTTCCCTGCACAAGCAGAAAAATTCTTTGATTACAGAGAAGAAATGAAAGACAAGATTTATACCTATGAATTCAAGGCTGTTGAATAAGGGGGATTATAAATGAACAATCTTCTTTTATC
>JAZOSL010000144.1:0-8858 GCA_045657085.1 Acutalibacteraceae bacterium
CGGTAAACCTCAGGATTAAGTGCCTCACCTGCTGTTGTCATATGCTTAACTGATGAGAAATCATATTTTGAAATATCTTGTTTAATCATCATTCTGAGCATTGTGGGTGGTGCACAGAATGTCGTTATCTGATACTTAGCAAACATAGGAAGAATATCTGCGGCATCAAAACGGTCAAAGTCGTAAACGAAAATTGCACCTTCGCAAAGCCACTGACCGTAAAGCTTACCCCACATTGCCTTTGCCCAACCTGTATCAGAAATTGTGAAATGAAGACCGTCAGGGTCTACGTTGTGCCAATACTTTGCAGTATGGAAATGACCAAGGGCATATGTATAATTATGTGCTGCAATTTTGGGATAACCTGTTGTACCCGAAGTAAAGAACATAAGCATAAGGTCTTTACCACCGGGAGCATCTGCTGTTCTTTCGTAATGTGAACTGAAGAGAACACTTTCTTCGTCAAAATCACGCCAACCCTCTAACTTACCACCAACTGAAATTTTAATTTCAAGACCGGGGCATTTAGCAGCTGCTAAATCGACCTGATTTGCAGTATCGCCATCTGTTGTGCAAAGGATTGCTTTAACACCGGCAGCCTGGAAACGGTATTCAAGGTCGTGTTCCTGAAGCTGGTTAGGTGCAGGAATAGCAATAGCACCCAACTTGTTGAGACCTAAAATAGCAGGCCAATACTGATAATGACGTTTAAGGATAAGCATTACCCTATCGCCTTTTTTGATACCCAAAGATTTGAAGTAGTTTGCTGCCTGTGCAGATTTTTTCTTTATATCCTTGAAAGTAAATTTACGTTCCGTTTTATCTTTTGAGATATGAACCATTGCAAGCTTATCGGGCTCTCTGTCTGCAAGAGCATCAATAAGGTCGAATGCAAAGTTGAAATTCTCTGTATTTTTGAATTTGATTGAAGTAGGTGTTCCGTTTTCGTTTTCTTCTACATCAATAAACTTTCTGTAAATACGGTCTTTTGTATCTTTTACTGCTGCATTTGTTTCTTTAATTGCTTTTTCCTGACGTTGTAATTCAGGAATAGGCTCACCTGTTGGGTTAAGAACAATAGCATAGAATGTACAGTCGCCACCTTCAACAGCAATCATACCGTGAGGTGTTGAACTATCGTAATAAATACTGTCACCGGGTCCAAGAACTTCAGAGTGTTCACCAACCTGAACTTTAAGCTTACCTTCGATAACAATATCAAGCTCCTGCCCTGCGTGAGTTGTAAGTTCTATGTCTTTTGTCTGATTTTCTTCACTATATGTACTATGGACAAAAAGAGGCTCGGCAATTTTATTTTTAAATGCTGCAGCAAGGTTATAATAAGTCATACCGTGAGCTTTTTCAATTTTCTGGCCTTTACCTGCTTTTGTATAAACGTAGTTTGAAAGCTTAGGGCTATGACCTTCAATAATACTTGTAACATCTACGTTAAAAGCTAAAGCACAACGATAAATAAACGCAAAGTTAAGGTCACTTTCACCGTTTTCGCAAGCAACATATTCACTTTCCGAAACGTCTGTCTTTTTAGCCATTTCAGCAATCGAAAGACCTTCAATTTCACGAAGCTCTTTAATTCTGCCTGCCATTTCCTTGATTTTATAATCAAGTCCTGTAATTTTTTCCATCAATACGTCCTCCTGAAATTCTTTAGGGACAATCAAAATACAAAAACCCGTCCCAAAGATAATCTTTGAGACGAGTTAAAAATACTTTTAAACCCGCGGTACCACTCAAATTGCAGTTAAAAACTGCCACTCTCAAGGTCAAACAACCTCTATGCATTTACGCAGCAATCACGGAGAGGTTCTACTAAGCAAAGCCTTTCTTCCTCCCGGCTCGGAAACTACAAACATCAGAAACCCTACCTATGGCTTACACCAACCGCCACTTCTCTGAAAGGAGAATTTACTGCATCCTTTTCTTCAATGCCTTTATATTCAATTCCTTGGGATAATACCACATTTGCCTCAAAAAGTCAATAGAAGATACAATATTTTTTTAAATAATAATATGGTATATATATTAAAGCTTGTTTCTTATAATTTTACCACTGATAGTTTTGGGAAGTTCATCTCTGAAAACAACAATTCTTGGATATTTATAAGGTGCAGTGTTTTCTTTTACATACTGCTGAATTTCTTTCTTAAGTTCTTCGGTAGGCTCTGTTCCCTTAGTAAGAACGATACTTGCTTTAACAACCTGACCTCGTACTTCGTCGGGAGCTGCAGAAACACCACATTCAAGAACGTAAGGAAGCTCCATAATAACGTTTTCAATTTCGAACGGTCCGATACGATAACCTGATGACTTAATAACGTCATCAACACGTCCAACGTACCATAAGTAGCCGTCTTCATCTCTCCATGCAGTATCACCTGTATGGTAAAGGCCGTCATGGTAAACCTCTTTTGTTGCTTCTTCATTGTTGTAATAGCCGAGGAAAAGACCACAAGGAACCGATGAATCTGTATGGATAACGATTTCACCTGTTTCACCGTCTGCAACAGGTTTCCCGTCAGCATCAACGATATCAACGTCATAAAGAGGTGTGGGTTTACCCATAGCACCAACCTTAATAGTCGTACCGTTAAGAGTAGCAATAGAAAGAGTTGTTTCTGTCTGACCGAAGCCCTCATGGATTCTCAAGCCTGTAGACAATTCAAATTGCTTGAATACTTCAGGGTTAAGAGCTTCACCAGCTGTTGTTGCGTGCTGAATAGAAGATAAATCGTACTGTGAAATATCCTGTTTTATAAGCATTCTGTACATTGTGGGAGGAGCACAGAAAGTTGTGATATTATACTTTGCGAACATCGGAAGAATTTTAGAAGCATCGAACCTCTCGAAATCGTAAACAAACACAGCACCTTCACAAAGCCACTGACCGTAGAGTTTACCCCAGAGAGCTTTACCCCAGCCTGTTTCAGAAATTGTAAAGTGAATTCCGTCACGCTGAACACAATGCCAATATTTTGCAGTGATAAAATGTCCTAACGGATACTTATGAGAATGTGTTGCAATTTTCGGATAGCCTGTTGTACCTGAGGTAAAGAGCATAAGCATCGGGTCGTCACCACAAGCAGAATTTTCATCACGAACAAAGCGACGACTGAAAAGACCGTATTCCTCATCAAAGCAATGCCAACCGTCTTTTTTACCGTTTGCAACGATTTT
The DNA here is from genome assembly GCA_045657085.1 of Acutalibacteraceae bacterium. GTDB lineage: Bacteria > Bacillota > Clostridia > Oscillospirales > Acutalibacteraceae > DTU089. The sequence goes on from JAZOSL010000144.1 coordinate 3,196, forward strand.
TGTTACAAGCTGAGGACAGGTTTTCTGTGCTTCATCAATATAATCAGTTGCACTACCGTCTGCAGTAGCAACTATAGCTGTAACACCTGCTGCATTAAAGCGATATTCGTAATCGTGAACAACAAGCTGATTAGTTGCAGGAATTGCAACGGCACCTAATTTGTGAAGGCCGAGAATTGCAATCCAGAACTGATAGTTTCTCTTGAGAACAAGAAGAACTCTGTCTCCCTTTTTGATACCTAAAGATTTAAAGTAGTTTGCAGCCTGAGAAGATGCTTCTTTAATATCCTTGAAGGTAAATCTTCTCTCTGTTAAATCATCGGCAATATGAAGCATAGCAAGCTTTTCAGGATACTGTCTGCCAAGCTCGTCAATGATATCAAATGCAAAATTGAATTTATCTTCATTTTCAAATTTGATGCTATCGCAAACGCCGTTTTCATCAACGGTTGTTTTAATAAATTTATCACAAACAAGTGGTACATCAGTAAAAGCTTTACCTGCTTTAACTGTATTCATATTAGTCTGGGCAACCTTTTCATCTTCAGCCATAACCATAGCCAAAAATGTGCAATCCTCACCATCAACAGCAAGCATACCGTGAGGAGTTGAGCTTTTATAGAAAATACTGTCACCCTCGTGAAGAATTTCAGTATGATCGCCTACCTGAACCTTGAGAGCACCCTTGATAACAAGGTCGAATTCCTGACCTGAATGGGTTACAAGCTCGATAGGCTTTGACTGAAGCTCACTTGAATATTCGTATTTAACCCAATAAGGGGTAGCTAATTTATTTTTGAAGTGTGGTGCAAGATTCTGTATGAGAATACCCTCTTCATTTGCAGTAATCTGGCCTTTACCTCTACGGGTTACGGTGTAAGCTGAAAGCTTTGCACTCTGACCTTCAAGAAGATCTGTAAGCTCAACGCCAAAAGCCAATGCGCATTTATGAATAAATGAGAAAGGCATATCTTCTTTACCATCTTCAAAGGTAAGATATTCTTCAAGAGAAACCTCTGTTCTCTCTGCCATTTCTTCTGCAGATAAGCCGTAAATATCACGAAGCTCTGATATACGTTCTGCAACCTCTGCGAGTTTGTTTGTTGACGATTTGTTTAACATAGTTTATTCCTTCTTTCTTAAAAGAATAATCAAAAACTCACAAATAAAAAAACGCCTCAATACAAAGACTATGCTTTGTTTGAGACGAATATAATATCCGCGGTACCACTCAAATTGCAATATAAATTGCCACCTCAGGAGTCAATCAACCCCGTTGCACTAACGCAGCATTCTCGGAAAGTGTCTACTCGAAAAAATTCTTTCGGACTCTCAGCTCAGAAGGGATAGGTTTTGAAAACACTAACTATCGGCTCGCAGCAACCGCCGACTCTCTGTAAGTTGTTGAATTCAACCGTCTTCGTCACAGCTTTTATTTGTGATATTTTTAATTTTCTAAAGATTAGCACAACACAACAAACATGTCAATAGTTTTTTGTATATTTTTTAGTTTTTTAACAACTTTTTTAATCAAAACGCCAAAAATATGTTGACAAACTTGTGAAAAGATGATATCATTTCTCACATATTTTACATATACTTAAATGCTATGAAGGAATTACGTGCTTTTGGTTTGGCGTTTCAGAGAGTTGACGATAGGTGCAAGTCAATACGTTACAGAAGTTCGGTCTCGTTCCGGAGCAGAGTTCCCCAACCGTTTTAATAACGTGTAAGGAACTACGGACGCCCCGTTACCTTGGCTACAGGCTTTTTCGAGCCTTAATGAGTGACTGACTTTGTCAGTAACCGGGGTGGTACCGCGGATTTCAAAAATTCGTCCCTGAGGTCAAAACTACTTTGACCTCAGGTTTTTTATTTGCAAATCTATTACATTATATTAAATTCCTGAAAGGATGATTACGATGAAAAAGATTATTATTTCAGACATTACTCTTAAAAAGATTTCAGAGGACAGAGAAATCTCCTTGCTATTCCGTGAAAAATCAGCTATTGCAAACTGTGCTGATAAAATTGGTGTAAACGTAATTGAAGTTCCTGCAGTAAAATCTCCTGCTGAAGATAAAATCATTTATAAAACAATTGCACAGAACGTGCAGAATGCTGCTTTTGCAATTCCGGTGGGATTCACTACTGAAGATATTGCCATTGCATGGGAATGCATCAAAGATGCTCAAAACCCTCGCCTTCAGGTTGAACTTCCAGTATCTACAATCCAGATGGAATATACATATCATGTAAAACAGGCCAAAATGCTCGAAAAAATTTCAGAACTCATCAAAGGCGCAAAAGAATTATGTGCTGACGTAGAGTTTTCAGCACTCGATGCAACAAGAGCAGATGAAGATTTTCTCGTTACTGCAGTTAAAGAAGCCGAAGCCTGTGGTGCAACAGTAATCACCATTTGTGACGATGCCGGTGATTCAACTCCTGACGATATCGCAGAATTGGTTTCAAAGGTAACTGAAGCAGTAAGCATCCCTGTTTACGTACAGGTTTCAGACCGTATCAATATGGCTGTTGCTTCTGCATTTTCTGCAATCAAAAGTGGTGCTGCTGGTCTTAAATGTGCAATGGTTGGCAAAAATGCACTTCTTACAGGTGAAATTTCCGACGCAATAAATGCTTGTGGTGCACAGATTAACAGCGAGGTTAAACTCAACAACACAAAAATCCATTCAAGCATTCAAGATTTGTTATCAGGAATCAATCACGATGAATATGAAAACGCTAAAACAATAAGCGAGGGCAAAAAGATTCTTATTGATTCAGATTCTACAGTTGTTCAGGTTGCTCAGGCTGCTGCCGTGTTAGGCTATGAGCTTTCAGATTCTGACATTGGCAACGTACACAAGGTTGTTAAACAGGTATGTGAAAAGAAGGGTGCTGTTGGCTATAAAGAGTTTGAAGCAATTATAGCAAGCTCAGCTATGCAGGCTCCTTCAACATATCATTTTGAAACATACACAACAACAAGCAGTAATATGTCAGCTTCTATGTCACAGGTTACTTTGAAATGTAATGATGAAATTATCTGTGGTGTAAGTAATGGTGACGGCCCTATTGACTCAGTATTTCGTGCAATTGAACAATGCATCGGTCACCACTATGAGCTTGACGATTTCCAAGTTCAGTCTGTAACAGAAGGAAAAGAAGCTCTCGGCTCTGCACTTGTAAGACTTCGCAATAACGGAAAACTTTATTCAGGTAACGGTACCTCTACTGATATTGTTGCTGCAAGTATCAGAGCATATATCAATGCATTAAACAAGATTGTTTTTGAGGAGGCATAATATGAAAATTGTTTTTTCGACTAAAAATGTAAGTCGAGCCTCATTTCTTGACACATGTCGTTATGCCTTTGACTATGGTTTTGAAGGCTTTGAAATATACGATGCTATAAAGGAACGCAGCTCACATCACGACAGCATTTTAAGACGTGAGCGTATTGCAGATGCAAAAAGGAAGCTTGTTAACAGAAATCTTTCTGTTTCAGCACTTCGTATGCCTTACGCTGTCGATAGTGAAGATGCTACTGCTGAACTTATTGAAAAATATGTAAATATGGCAGCTGCATCAGGCATCGAAAACGTTATTGTTCATACAGAAAGTAAAACACCTTTTGAATTGCTTGACGAAAAAATGTCTGCGGCAATTAAACGTGCTGAAGCAACCGACGTTAACATTTTATTTGAAACCGTTGGTTACCATGCAAGAACAGAAAACGTTATCGGTATTATCAACCACTTTGCTTCAGCAGCTATCGGCGTTTCATGGAACGTAAGAGGCACTCATTTCGATGCGGGTGAAACAGCTGAAACAACCATTAAAAATCTTGGTGCATACATTAAATACGTTCGTCTTGGTGATATGAAGGACGGAAAGACCGTTTTAATCGGTGAAGGCGATTTAGACGTTGAGAAATTATTAAACTCACTCTCTTCACTTAATTACGAAGGTTTTATCTGTGCTGCCTGGAACGAAGAAATCAGCGATGCTGATATAGTTCTCACTCACTTTACAAACTATATTTCATCTTTAGGCCGAGAGAAAAAGGTTTATGACCGTGCCTATTATAATCGTGATAAATCCGGTACATTCCCCTGGAAAAAGTATGATGTTATTGAATCAACTTTTTCAGATGTGCTTGATACAATGGCAGAAACATATCCTGACCAATATGCATTCAAGTACCCTACCCTTGACTACACAAGAACCTACGAGCAATTCCGTCGTGACGTTGACGAATGTGCTGCAGCTCTGATTTCACTTGGTGTAAAAGCCGGTGACCACGTTGCAATTTGGGCAACCAACGTCCCCCAATGGTTTATTACTTTCTGGGCTACAACCAAAATTGGTGCAGTTCTTGTTACCGTTAACACAGCTTATAAAATTCACGAAATAGAATATCTTCTCAGACAGTCAGATACTCATACTCTTGTTATGATTGAATTCTGCAAAGATATCAATTACAAGGAAATTATTGAGGAGCTTTGTCCCGAGCTCAAAAATCTTCAGCCCGGCTCACCCTTGTACTCCAAAAATCTCCCCTTCCTTCGTAACGTAGTAACCGTTGGCTTTGATATGGATGGCTGTCTCACATGGGAGCAGATGTTATCTCGTTCCTCACTCGTTCCGAGAGAAGAAGTTCGCAGGCGTGCTTCTCTTGTAAAGCCTGATGTCGTATGTAATATGCAGTACACTTCAGGTACAACAGGCTTCCCCAAGGGTGTTATGCTTACACATCGCAACATCGTAAACAATGGTAAAACAATCGGTGACAGAATGGATTTATCTACTGCTGACCGTATGATGATTCAGGTACCCATGTTCCATTGCTTCGGCATGGTACTTTCTATGACATCTATGATGACTCACGGTGGCACGCTTTACCCTATCCCCTATTTCTCACCCAAATCTTCTCTTGCTTGTGTAAACGATGAGAGAATTACCTGTTTTAACGGTGTTCCCACGATGTTTATCGCAATGTTTAATCATGCTGATTTTGCAAAAACCGATTTCTCATATATGCGAACAGGTATTATGGCCGGTGCAAACTGTCCTGCTGACCTTATGCGCCGTGCTTCAGTAGAAATGAATATGAGAGAAATCATTTCAGTTTACGGACAGACGGAGGCTGCACCCGGTTGCACTATGGGTGAAGTAAATGAAGATCTTGACCATCGTGTTGAGACTGTTGGTAGTGCATTTCCCGGTGTTGAATGTAAAATTATTGACCCCGAAACAGGTCTTGAGCTTCCTGACGGTCAGAGTGGCGAATTTGTTGCTCGTGGATTCAATATTATGAAGGGCTACTATAAAATGCCCGAAGCAACTGCTCAGGCAATTGACAGCGAAGGTTGGCTTCACTCCGGTGATATCTGTATGAGAACCCCTGATGGGTATTACAAGGTTACAGGCAGACTTAAAGATATGATTATCAGAGGCGGTGAAAACCTTTATCCTCGTGAAATTGAAGAATTCTATTTAACAAACCCTAAGGTTCGTGATATTCAAGTCGTTGGCGTTCCAGACGAAAGATACGGGGAAGAATGTTGATGTGTATTATTCTCGTGATAACCTGCGCTATTATCCGTATGGGGATTTGCTCTGCCAAACGCTCGGCTTTACGTCTTCGGATAACG
>JAZOSL010000145.1:0-11832 GCA_045657085.1 Acutalibacteraceae bacterium
GATGTTGCTAACGATATTTGTCAGAAACTCATTATAAGACATCCTCATGTTTTTGGTGATGTCTCCGTTAGTTCCACAGGCGAAGTTCTTAAAAATTGGGATGATATAAAACGTCAGACTAAAAAACAAAAAAGCCAGAGCGAAGCAATGGCAGCAATTCCTGCCACATACCCGGCACTTATGAAGGCGCAAAAGGTTCAGGAAAAAGCTAAAAAAGCCGGTTTCGATTGGCGGGATGCCGGTGGTGCATTTGATAAAATCACCGAAGAATCTCAGGAATTAAAATCAGCCCTTGAAAACGGTAATCAGGCTGAAATAGAAGATGAGCTTGGTGATCTTTTATTTTCAGTTGTTAACACAGCCCGTTTTTGTAACTGCGAGGCAGAAACAGCCCTTGACAAAGCAACAAAGAAATTTATGGTCCGTTTTACTGTTACAGAAGCACTTGCAAATGAAAAGGGTATTGATATGAAAACAGCTTCTATTGAAGTTCTTGACGAGCTTTGGGATGAAGCGAAGAAAAGGTCCATTTAATGTCACAAAGTGACTTGGAAAATAAAAAAACAAAAAAATATTTTTTTGGAGGAAATTAAAATGAACAAAACAGATCTTGTAAATGCAGTAGCAGCAGCAGGTTTCACAAAGAAAGACGCTGACAAAGCAGTAGCAGCAGTTTTCGGTGCTATCGAAGGCGCTCTTGCTAAAGGCGACAAAGTTCAGCTTATCGGTTTCGGTACATTTGAAGTTCGTGAAAGAGCAGCTAAAGAAGGCCGTAACCCCAAAACTGGCGAAACAATCAAAATTGCTGCAGCTAAAGTTCCCGCTTTCAAAGCAGGTGCAGCTCTTAAAAACGCAGTTAAATAATTAAATTTATAATAAAACAGACGTTGTATCTCAAAGGGTACAACGTCTGTTTTTATTTGTGTTAGTTTTTATTGAATTTTAGTCTGTGTTTACAATGTTGTTGAGCCAGACCTTTTTCTTTACAAGTGTTAAGCCGATTATAACTTTTATAATATCAATAGCTTGTACCAAGAAGAAAGTTGTTTCTATCGGTAAATTGAAAATACGGTTGAAAGCGAACGCAAAGGGCACACTTACAAACATTATAAATACGCTGTCCATAAGGAAGGTAATCAAGGTTTTACCACCACTTCTTATTGTAAAATATGAAGAGTTTGCAAAAGAATGAACAGGAATAAATATAGCACATACTTTTATGAAATAAGCGGCAAAGGCTTTTGCTTCATCGGTAGTGTTATAAAAATCAGGGATTTTATCTGCGATGATAAAAACAAAGATTCCTATAACAACACTTGTGAAAGCCGAAAGAGCAATCAGTTTTCTGTCAGCATCAACAGCTTCTTCGAATTTGTCAGCACCTAAAAGCTTGCCTATTATAATGCCTATACTTCCACCGAATGCGATAAAAGCAACTCCGGCAAGATTCATAATTGTTGAAGAAATACTTGTGCCTGCAACAACAGAAATACCATATAAGCTGTACGCCATATTCAGTAGCGACATACCCATTGACCAGAAGCATTCGTTAAATAAAAGAGGCATACCTTTTATTGTAATCAGCTTAAAGGTTTTTACAGGTATGTACATACTTCTGAAAGCACCTTTAAGATAGGGGAATCGTTTCTTTTTACAGATAGTATAAATGATTAAAAACAAGCATTCAGAATATCTTGAAATAACTGTAGCAATAGCAGCACCTACAACACCTAATGCAGGAGCACCTAATTTACCGAAGATAAGTACCCAGTTAAAGCAACAGTTTACAACAACTGCAATGAAGCCTGCCACCATTGGCATTACCGTTTCACCGGTTTCTCTTAATGTGCTTGAAAAAATCTGGGCAATACAGAATGGTAAAAGACCCCAAAGCATAACTTTAAGGTAGCTTTGTGCATATCCCAAGGTGATTCCGATATCGCCGATACCATCACTTTCGTGAAGATAAAGGCTTATAAGCTTATTGTCCAAAGTGGTGAAAATTACAACACCAACAACAAAAATTAAAAGAGTTATGCCTAATTTGTATCTTAAAGTATAGCGAATACCTTCGTTATCTTTTTTGCCGTAGAACTGAGCTGTGAAAATGCCTGCACCACTTAAAGCACCAAAAATTGCAAGGTTAAAAATAAAAAGCAATTGGTTAACAATGGAAACACTCGACATTTGTTCCGTTCCCAAAGAACCAACCATTAAATTATCTAACAGGCTTACAAAGTTAGTAATAAGATTTTGTATCATAATAGGCAAAGTGACTTTTACAGCCATCCTGTAAAAGTCCTTATCGCCTACGTATTTTTTTATAAATGACATATTATTTTATAAGGTCGTGTTCTTTGATAAAGTTGATTGTTTCATCAACGGTTGTGAATGCAAGACCAACAACTGTGTCAGCACCACCGTAATAAATTGCGATTCTGCCTGTTTCGCTGTCTGCAAGAGCTGCACAGGGGAAGCAAACGTTAGGAACGTCACCAACAAATTCATAAGTTTCACGGGGAGAAAGAAGATAGCAATCTGCTCTGTGAAGAACCTTCCAGGGCTCGTCTCTATCAACAATCATAGCACCCATACTATAAGTGAAACCGTTACAGCTTGTAAGAACACCGTGATAGAAGCAAAGCCAGCCTTCATCAGTTTCGATAGGTGTGGGGCCTGCACCAACCTTTGTTGATTCCCAAACCATTTCGGGTTTAATTACAAATCTGTGTTTTCCCCAATATGTAAGGTCGGGGCTGTGGCTTAAGAAAATATCACCGTAAGGTGTGTGACCTTTATCACAAGGACGTGAGAAAAGCATATATTCACCGTTTACTTTTCTGGGGAAAAGAACACCGTTTCTTGAAACGGGGAGAACAGCATTTTCTTTACGCTCCCATGTTTCAAAATCTTCTGTTATTGCGATACCGATAGAAGTACCTCTTTCAGTATGAACAACCCATGAAAGATAATATTTGCCGTCAATTTCACAAAGACGAGGGTCGTAACCGTGGAAGATTTTTTCATCGTTTAATTTCCAATGGATACCGTCGTCGCTGAAGCCTGTTACAAGATACTGTTCTCTTGTGATGTGGTCCATACGGAAAACACCTGCAAAACCATCTTTGTAGGGAACTACAGCGGAGTTAAAAATACTGTTAGCTTCCTTAACAAAAGAACGGTCAATAATGGGGTTTTCAGTATATCTCCATACAGGATCTGTACAGTTAGCAGGCTTTTCCTGCCAAGGAATGTTTTTTACTGTTGAATTAAGAATTTTAGCCATAATAATACCTCAACCGTCATAATAATTTAATGTTTCTATAATAAGTGAGCCGACATCGGCAACACTTTTTTCGTTGATGTTTGAAAAAGTATCTCTTGTCGCAGAAAATCCTTTGAAAGAATGCTTTTTCGATGTGCCTAACGAACAGGAAGGGAAATGGTTGTTTGCAAAAGGTGTGAAAGCACCTGTGCCTAATAAGTGATTTTCTGAGTTGATTTTTATACCTAGGTTTTCACCGGCTTCACGTATTACCGAAGCAACGTCTTCACTTCCGTCTGTGCCACTGCCGTCACGGAAAAAGGTAGCAAGTTTACCTGACGTTGTGATTTCTTCAACGGGAATAAAAACAGTAGGTACATCTCTATATAATCTTTTATATTTCTGAGCGAAGTTGTAAGCACCTGCACGTGACGAAAATTCGCTGCCAACTATAAGCCAACAGACTTCAGTTTTTTCATACCTGAAAGAATTGTCGTGAAGTTGCTTTAAAACAGCCAGAAGAGTTGTCGATGGGACAATGCTTGTGCTTATACCTGATGCCACACGTTTACCATTTATTAAAAAGGCAGCAACAAAATAAAACGGAACAAAAACAAAACACAAACCACTTAAAATTTTAAAAAATGTTGTATCTTCAGGAGCTGTAGCAAATAAAAAGATAAGAGCCGATACGAAAAGAAAGGTGTTACCTATTATTGAAATCATCGAAAGGATATACGGTGCCTTGCTTCCGAAAAGGTAAGCCCTGAGACTTTGTGGAGCATCTGAACGGGAAACAAGAACAACTCTTGTTTGGGTTTCACCACGGCTGTACCGTACACCTAAAAGGTTTGAGCTTTCTTTTGCAGGTGTAATAAAATCCAGCTTTTTGCCGTCAAAAATAAATTTATAACAAAAAACGCAGAAAATGATAAGTGATGCAACAAGAACAACAGATGCAGTAATGGCATTTCCTTGTTTTACTGAAGATGAAAATATAAAAACACACAGTATAAGAAATACACATAAAAGCTTTTCAGCTAACGTACCTGCACCGGGATGCGTTTTAAAAAAGTCTTGCTTCGTTTCGTCACAAAACTTTTTTAATTCATTCATCAGTATATGCTGAGCCTGCTTTTCGCCAACAGAGCCTGCACGTCTTTCACGGGAAGAATTGAGTATAATCTCTGTTGTATCAAGAGCATAATCAACGTTGCTTGATTCTAACTTTGGAAAAACTGTCATAATCAGTCACCAAGAATTATTTAATAATATTTTTAAAGGTTTCGTAAGCTTTTTCCCACTGAGCATTGTTTTCAGGCTCGTAAAGCTTAAGGTTTTCACCGTCAGCGATAATTTTTCTTGCTTCTTTAATATCCTTTATGGCACCAATAGACATAAGCTGTACGGCAATGTTACCAAGTGCAGTAGCTTCAATAGGACCACCGTAAACGTTAACGTTACAGCTTTCTGCAGTCATTTTAAGAAGAAGCTTATCTTTTGTGCCGCCACCCATAACGTGGATTCTGTCGTAATCCTTGCCTGTGCATTCTTTAATGCCATCAAAGGTGAAACGGTATTTAAGAGCAAGACTTTCGTAAATACAACGAATAATTTCACCAACAGTTTCGGGAACATATTGACCTGTTTTTTTACAGTAATCTTTAACTCTTTGAGGAAGGTTACCCATAGGTGCAAATTCAGGTGCATCCGGGTCGATAAAGCATTTGAAGGGTTCGCATTCAAGTGCTAATTTTTCAAGGTCTGCATAAGAATATTCCTTGCCTTCACGAATCCATTGACGACGGCTTTCCTGAATGAGCCATAAGCCACAGATGTTTTTAAGGAATGCAGTTGTATAGTTGTAGCCACCTTCGTTTGTTACGTTAAGCTTTTTAGAAGCTTCATTGATAATAGGTTCTTTAACCTCTGTGCCGAAAAGCGACCATGTACCACAGCTGATAAAAGCAAAATCATCATATTCGCAGGGGGCAGCAGTGATAGCACTTTGAGTATCGTGGGCAGCAACGCTGATGATATCGGCTTTTTTTACACCAAGCTCTTCACAAATCTCATCACTTAATTTACCAATAATTGCACCGGTAGGAGCGATAGGTGTAAGAAGGTCTTTTTTTATACCGAATCTGTTAAGGATTTCTTCTGACCAATCTTTAGTTTGTAAATCAACCATTTGTGAAGTGGTAGCTATTGAATATTCGGTGGATTTTACGCCTGAAAGCATATAGTTAAGAAGGTCAGGCATAAAGAGAAGCTTGTCTGCTTCTTCGAGTATGTAAGGACGGTTTTCTTTAAGCGAAAGAAGCTGGAAGATAGTGTTGAAGTCCATAAACTGAATGCCGGTGATATCATACATTTCTTCTTTGCTCATATATTTCTGAGCTGCTTCTACCATACCGTCGTTACGGGCATCACGGTAGTGAATGGGATTTTCGATTAAAGTTCCGTCTTTACGAAGAAGACCGAAGTCAACACCCCAGGTATCAATACCAATTGAATCGAAGCCACCGTCTTCTTTAGCCTTGAGTATGCCCTGTTTTATTTCGTGAAAAAGACGTTGAACGTCCCAATAAACAGTGCCGTTTATTTTAACCGGGTCGTTACTGAAACGGTGTACCTCGTGAAGTTCGATTTTTTTGCCGTCAAAAGCACCTATAATTGCTCTGCCGCTTGATGCACCAAAGTCAAATGCGAGAACTCTTTTAATCATTTTATTCACCCTTTATTTCAAGAAACAGTTTATGATAATTTCTTCGGCTTCTTCTTCTGTTTTGCCAAGAGTCTGAAGCTTTAAAAGCTGATCGTTGTTGATTCTGCCGATTGCAGCTTCATGAACAATATTTGCGTCACAATGATTTGCTGCAATTTCAGGAATGGAACGGATATGAGCATTATCCATAATGATTGAGTCACATTGTACGTGAGCTTTACAGCTTGCATTACCGACAGCTCTGGGGTAAAACACCTGTTCAGATTCATCCTTTGCAACAGAACGTGAAATAATCTGTGAAGAAGAATCTTCACCATTAAGCTCAATTACCATATCCGAATGTGCAACTTGTTTGCCGTGGGTCATAAGCTTTTCAAGAATAACAAGTCTTGCACCACTTTGGAGTTTTGCAATTGTATCTCTTTTAGTAGAGTCTACACCACGTATCTGAACCATTTCCATTTCGCAGAAAGAATTTTCATCCATAAAAATTTCAGTAGTAGGATTCAAAACTCTTTCGCCGGTACCTTCGCCTTCGCCGTAGTGTTTTTCTACGTATTTGATTCGTGCGTTTTTACCGATGTGGAAACGGTGAATACCATCGTGTTCACTTTTTTTGTCACCACTGTTGTGAATACCACAGCCGGCAACAATAAGCACGTCAGCATCTTCACCAATGAAAAAATCGTTGTATACTAAATCGTCAACACCTGTTTTCGTGATAATAACAGGCATATGAACACTTTCATTTTTTGTTCCGGCTTTGACGATAATATCAATACCGGGTTTATCTTTTTTAGGCTCAATTATAATATTTTCACTTGAACGTCTTTCAGCAGTTTCACCGTCTTTACGTAAGCTGAAAGCACCCTGTGGGATTTCGTGCAAGTCTGCTATTTCTCTGAGCATATTAAGTTCAGTATTATTCATATTAAAAATCCTCGTGTTTTTTGTTTATCTGAATGAACAAGCATTGTCAAACTGTGACATAAGCTCGGGGAATATCTCGTCGCAGGGACCTTTTTTCTTAACAGTACCGTTGGCGATTATTGCAATTTCATCTGCGATTTTCATAATTCTTTCCTGGTGAGAGATGATAACCATACTCTCGTTACGGATTTTTGAAATACCCTTGAAACTTTCAACAAGCATATTGAAGCTCCAAAGGTCAATACCTGCTTCAGGCTCGTCGTAAATAGCAAGCTTTAAATCTCTTGCCATAAGGGTTGCAATCTCAATTCTCTTAATTTCGCCACCGGAAAGAGATGAGTCAACTTCACGGTTAAGATAATCCTTTGAGCAAAGGCCGACACTTGTAAGATAAGTGCAACACTGGTCCTCGGGAAGAGTGCTTCCGTGAGCAAGGCTTAAAAGCTCACGTACGGAAAGACCCTTAAAACGTGGGGGATGCTGAAACGCATAGCCTATACCTAATTTTGCTCTTTCGGTTATTGAAAGGTTTGTAATATCCTGACCATTCCAGAAAATCTGGCCACCGGTAGGTCTTTCGATACCCATTATTATTTTTGCCAAGGTTGATTTACCACCGCCATTAGGGCCGGTAATAACAAGAAATTTACCGTCTTCAAGAGTAAATGAAACGTCGGTAAGAATTTCTTTTTCACCTAAATCATCAGAAACGTTAAAAGAAATATGTTTAAGTTCGAGCATAATTTTCTCCGAAATAAATATTTATTGAAAAAAGCTTTGAAAGCCATTTTCCTTCAATTATAAATTATATATAATTTTACTATTATATTCAAGTGTTTTTCAAAAATCCTTGTTAATTGTAAGTTTTTATGGTATTATTAAATTGAGGAAATATCTTATTGGTTTACGGAGGTTATTCATGAGAAGAATCGGTGGCGAATATGAAGATAATTTAAGTCGTGAAATGCTTGAAGCAGTTCTTCGTGAAACTGTAATGGGTATTGCTGTTGTTTCACCACGTGTTGACGGTGTTCAGCTTGATTATACCAATGACGGTTTCTTTTCTTTGTTTGGCTACACAAGGGATGAATATGAAGAGCTTCCTGAAGACGTGAGAATGAATTTATTGAACCCCGAAGATTTTATGGAGGTTATTAAAAGAATCAATACCGATTATTCACCCGGTGAGATTCAGAAATTCGAATGTCGTATAAATAAAAAGAACGGCGACGTAGGTTGGGTTCTTATATCAACAAGAAAACCCCGAGATGCAAAAAAAGGTGAACAGACCTTTGTTTGTAATATGGTTGATATAACAGATACCAAAAATTTACAGATGCAGCTTCAAAGAGAAAAAGAAAGATACGAAATAGTTGAAGAGGTTTCTGATAACATTATTTTTAATTATGATGTTGTAAATGATGTTTTTGAAGCGTCATCAAAGCTTTTAAGGGGTTTGGGTACAAAAACAAAAATAACAAATGCAATTGAAAACTTTACTTACGGAAACATTCTTGACCACCGTGATGTACCTGCATTTATCGGTGCTTTAAGCAGTGCGCTTTCAGGTAAAAGAATAAACGTATTTGATGCCCGTATTATAAACTCAAGGGGCGATAGCATCTGGCACAGAATCAAGTTCGCTACAGTTTTTGACGAGTCGGGTAATGCAGTGAGATTTATTGGTATGCTTTCAGATATTGATAAAGAAAAGAAAGAAAAAACACGTCTTATTGCACAGGCTGAAACTGATCAGCTTACAGGCTTTTTAAATAAAATTTCAACCAGCCTTAAAATAAGTGAAATCATTAAAGAAAATCAGGAAGGAACAGGGGTATTATTCCTTATAGACTTGGATGATTTCAAAAAACTTAATGATACGTACGGTCACCGTGAAGGGGATATGTTCTTAAAAGAATTTACAAATAAACTTGCTTTATCCTTCCGTTCAACCGACGTTTTAGGTAGGGTAGGTGGTGAGGAGTTTATCATTTACGTTAACGGTGTAGGTGATAATGCTCATTACATAAAAGAAAAAGCCGAGCAGATAGAAAGCATTTGTCATAGTGTACGACTTGAAAGTGCCATTGACAAAGAGTTTTCTTGTAGTATAGGTGTTGCAACCTATCCTGCAGACGGTGAAACCTATACAAAGCTTTACGAAAAAGCTGATAAAGCTATGTATTCTGTAAAAAGAAGTGGCAAAAACAGCTATGCATTTGCTAAAAACTGTTTATAAATATTGATAACGGAGATGTTTTTATGTTTCCAATAATTGAGTATATAAAAGATAAAAAGGTTCTTATTCTTGGCTTCGGTAGGGAAGGTAAATCAACATATTCATACATAAGAAAACATTTACCTGACAAAAAACTTACAGTGGGAGATAAAAATAAACCTGATATAGCAGATGAAAACACAGATATTATTTTCGGTGACAATTATCTTGATTTTTTAGGTGATTTTGATATTGTTTTTAAAAGCCCCGGAATTGCTTTTTTAGATGATGTAAAATACCCTGAAACGACAGAAATAACCTGTCAGACAGATATGTTTTTAAGATTTTGTAAGCCGACTGTTGTTGGTATAACAGGTTCAAAGGGTAAAACTACTACTTCAACCCTTATTTATCAGATGCTTAAAGCCGGAGGGCTTAATACCTGCCTTATAGGTAACATCGGAATACCTGTTTTTGAAAAGGCTGATGAAGATGAAACTCTTATTGCAGTTACAGAAATGTCTTCACATCAGCTTGAGTTTACAACTGCATCACCTCACGTTGCTGTTTTAGTGAATATTTATGAAGAACATCTTGACCACTATAAAACAGGGTTTAAGGGTTATGTTGAAGCTAAACTTAATATTGCAGTTCATCAGAATGAAAATGATTATCTTATCTATAACCCACAACAAGATTTAACAGGTGTTGTGGATTGGGAAAAGGTTGTAAAAGGCAACAGAAAGCCTGTTACGTTTACAGATGCTCAGGAAGATGCTTTCGTAAATGAATTGTGGAAATCAACCGAGCACCTTAAAGGGGAACACAACAGGCAGGATATTGCTTATGCCCTTGCAGTTGCAAGAATTTTTGGTGTGAGTGACGATGCTGTAAAACAGGCAATAAAAAGCTTTGGTGGCATTGAACACAGAATGGAATACGTGGGTGTTTATAACGGTATCACGTGGTATAACGATAGTATTGCTACCATTCCTACTGCAGTTATGGGTGCTGTAAAAGCAATAGGCAACGTAGACACACTTCTTTTTGGTGGTCTTGATAGAGGAATAGATTACGATGATTTTATTACGTTCCTGAATACTTGTAACGTGAACAATCTGGTTGGTCTTCCGGAAACGGGTCACACAATAATAGAAAAACTCAAAAATCTTGGTTGTAGTAAAAACATGGTTTGTGCAGAGAATATGGAGCACGCAGTTGGAATTTGTGCTGATGTTACCGAAAAAGGAAAAGCTTGTCTGTTTTCCCCTGCTGCAGCAAGCTATAATTACTATAAAAATTTTGAAGAAAAGGGTAAACATTATAAATCACAGGTACAATTATTGACAAAATAGTTGTTGGGCTATATAATGTCACTAAGGAAAATATATCCTAAAAGGAGATAAGTTTATGAAAAAAGCATTATCAGTAGTTTTATCAATCTGCATGTTGTTTACTTTTATAACTTGTGGTTTTGCAGGTCATAAGGATTCAGCAGTACTTCGTTTTGATCAAAACGGTAACTTAAAAATTCTTGTTCTTGCAGACGTTCAGGATGATTATCCCTTAGAGAATGACGTTATCCGTTTCATTGAAGAAGCACTTGATTTTTCAAATCCTGACGTAGTTGTTTTCTGTGGTGACAACATCGTTGATGATGACGAAAGAGCATTTAAGGAAATGCTTACTCCCCTTGTTGAAAGAGGTATTCCTTTCACATTTGTTTTCGGTAACCACGATGAAGAAGCAGGCTTCGACAAACAGACTCAGCTTGAAATTTATCAGAGCTATCCCGGTTGTCTTGCTTATGATGCAGACCCCGAACTTCACGGTTGTGCAACACACAATCTTCCCGTTCTTTCAAGTGACGGTTCTAAAATAGCTTTCAACCTTTGGATGTTTGACTCAGGTGACTACGTTTACGATTCATACGGTGAATGGCTCGGTTATGACTGGGTTCGTGAAGACCAGATTGAATGGTACAACACAACTCGTGAAGAGCTTAAAGCTGAAAACGGCGGCGTGCTTGTTCCCTCAATGGTATTCCAGCATATCATTCCTCAGGAGCCTTGTGAAAAGATTTTCTATCCCTCAGATATCGGCTTAGGTGAGTTAACATTCAACTTCTCAGACGGTACACACCTTACAGTTGTTCCTGATATTACAAAATTTGAAGAAGGTTATGTATTCGAAAAGAGCTGTCCCAGCTACGGTAACGACGGTCAGTGGGATGCTTTGGTTCAGGGTGGCGACGTTCTCGGTATGGTTGTAGGTCATGACCACGTTAACAGCTTTACTGTTAATTGCGATGGCATTGATCTTATCATGGCTCCCGGTGTTACATTTAATTCATATTCAAGTGCTCTTGTTCAGGGTGCAAAGGTTATCGAAATTAACGAAAACAATCCTTGGGAATACACAAGCTACAATATGACATGTAACGAACTTGCTATGAAAGACGGTTCAGGTCTTGGTGATGAAACCGGCAGAAATCAGTTTGACTACACTCTTAACTATTATTTAGAAAAAGTTTTCGCTATTTTCTATGACATTCTTCGTGATTTGTTTGGTGAGCTTGTTAACGGCACACTTTAATTCCTGAATAAATACAACAAAAAACTTCGTTGGTTTTTGCCAACGAAGTTTTTTTATGTTTCTTGTTAGAGATTCAAGCCTCTTTTATTTCTCCTG
>JAZOSL010000146.1:0-12690 GCA_045657085.1 Acutalibacteraceae bacterium
GAGCAGGAAAATTGTGTAATAGTCAATTTCCTTGAATGCGTTTTTAACAATTTCGGTATTCTTATTAATGAGAAGCTCACGAAGAATGCCGAGAAGGAAAAAGCCGATACAGATAATGCCGTTAGTGATGTCAGGCTTATAGAACTGACCTTCTGCTGCGCCGTCTTTATAGGGAATGAACGAAACTGCAATAAGAGCAATAACAGTGCCGAGAAGAAGGAAAGTGGGGAACTTATCCTCAACCTTTGTTCGGCTGTCAAACTTGATGGGCGTGTTTTCTTTTCTGAACATAAGAAGAATGATTAATGCGCTGACTATTGCACCTGCCTGAACAACCCAGAACATACCCGGTTTGCCGCTGTCAACGAAGAAATCAGAGAAGTCAAGATCTGCCTGCTTTGCAAGAAGGATTGACGTGGTATCGCCTACAAGGGTCGCCGCACCCTGAAGGTTTGACGAAACAGCAATGCAGATGATTGACGGAACGGGAGAAATGTTGACCTTTTTGCAGAATGCAAGAGCAACGGGGGCAATCATAAGAACGGTTGCAACGTTATCAACAAAAGCTGAAACGATACCTGCGAAAAGGGATATTACAACTACAACCCATTTCATATTAGGCATTTTTGAAATGAGAATGTCAGATAAAAGCTGAGGCATTTTAGATTCAATAAAGAGATAAACAGTACCCATAGTACCGGCTATCATCATTATGACATTCCAATCTATTTCAGCGAAAACATCTGGAATTGAATAACTGAATGTGCCACTTGCTGTTGTGAAAAAGTCTGGTCCGAATAAATCGGGCTTTATGGATGCGATTAAACCTAACCCAACAAATATAAGGGCAGATACTGCAACGATGTGTGGACGTATCTTTTGAAAAGCCATCATCAAAAGATATGTTATTGCAAAGATTACCAATGCAACGATAGTAATTTGACTCATAAAAAACTCCTTTTGAAGTCGAGCAATTATTGCATAAAAAAACCACCCGTAAAGGTGGTAAGAATCGACAATAATCGGCAATCCAATAAATAACCGTTATTACGATTATGACTGACTCCACCACTTATTAGGATTGCATACTTATTATACTTGATACACAGTATACAAGTCAACGAATGTTATTTTTTAGACAAGTCAAAATTTAAGGTTCAGATTTGTTGATTTTAACCAACAAATTATGTATAATACATTCGGTGATGAAAATGATGGAAAATAAAAACAACGTTCCCCAATGGCTTCTGGATAGTGAGTCGTCTATAACAGAACAGAATGATGAAGTCGGTCTTATTGTTGCACAGTATATTGGTTTTTTCAGAAAAAAAGGTTTCACAGAAAATCATATTGGTTCAATGCTTGTACCGGCTTTGCTTTTAGATTTTAGTGAAGTAGAGAGAAGAATAAATACAATTCTTTCAAGTGTTGAAGGAACTTTTACCGAGGATAAACTTAAAGAACAGTGTGTGTTCCTTGCAGCAAAAGGTATTCTTTTCAACAAAGAAGATAGCGACCCTTGCGAAATAATTGATATTATTAAAACAAAGTACGGTAACTGGGCATTTCTTGAAACATTATTTATAAATCCAAAAATACTTGTTTTGTGGAAAAAAGAAGATGTAAGAGATAAGGAAGAATATAAAGACGATAAAGAAAAAGCAGAAAAAATTCTTAAGACGATTTCTGTATTTTATCCTGAAAAATAAAACAACCGACAGACTTTTAGTCTGTCGGTTGTAGTTTTTGTAAATTATATAAGCTCTTTTGCGAGTGCTTTAATCTGAGCAATATTATCTTCATTGACTGCAGATTTGATTTTTACAGAATTTTCGGTAAAAGTAATGTTTTTGCTTTTTTCAAACATTTTTCTCATAACGTTACCTGCTGTGGATGCCCAACTGCCATTTTCGATAATACCAACGGTTTTATTCTGAAAGCTTCTTTCGGTAAGTGCATCAATAAAGGTTCTCATAAAGGGGAAAATATCTGAATTATATGTTGTTGTTGCAAGAACAATTTTACCGTAACGGAAAGCATCTTCAACAGCTTCTGCCATATCACATCTTGCAAGATCGTTAACAACAACCTTAGTACAGCCTGCGTTTTTAAGTTCTTCTGCTAAAAGTTCAACAGCTTTTTTAGTGTTACCGTAAATTGAAGTGTATGCAATTACAACACCTTCACTCTCAACACCATAAGAAGACCAGGTGTTGTAAAGGTTAAGGTAATATCCTAAGTTTTCAGAAAGTACAGGTCCATGAAGAGGACAGATGGTTTCAATATCAAGATTTGCAGCTTTTTTAAGAAGTGTTTGTACCTGGGGACCGTATTTACCAACAATACCGAAATAATAACGTCTTGCTTCACAAGCCCAGTCTTCTTCAATATCTAAGGCACCGAATTTACCGAAGCCGTCAGCAGAGAAAAGGACCTTGTCTTTGTTATCATAAGTTACAATAACTTCAGGCCAATGTACCATTGGTGCAGTTACAAAGGTTAAGGTTCTGCTACCTAAATCAAGAGTATCGCCTTCACCAACAACAATTCTTCTGCTTTCATATTCAGTTCCGAAAAATGCTTTCATCATACCGAAAGCCATCTGGGATGCAACAACAGTAGCTTCGGGATATGCTTTTAAAAAATTATCAATATTTGCAGAGTGATCCGGTTCCATATGCTGAACAATAAGGTAATCCGGCTTTTTGCCGTTTAAAGCTGTTTCAATATTATTAAGCCATTCTTTTGTAAAGCTCTTATCAACGGTATCCATAATTGCAATTTTTTTATCGAAAATTACATATGAATTGTAAGCCATACCATTTGGAACAACATACTGACCTTCGAACAAATCTATATTATGGTCGTTAACACCGATATATTTAATAGAATCTGTGATATTCATAGTTTCAACTCCTTTAATTTGTTTTTCTACATACTTATACAGTATAACATTTTAAAGGCTTTTTCGCAATATAAATTTGCAATCGGCTTGATATTTATTTGAGGAAATGATAGTATTAAAAAAAGGAAGTGACACTATGACAAATAAAGAAAAATTACATTCAGGCGATATATATTACCCCAGTGGGGATGATATTATGATAGAGCAGTTATGTTATCTTGATAAGCTTTATGATTTTAATATGACAAGACCTTCTCAACTCGATAAAAGAAGTAAAATGCTCAAAGAAATGTTTGCCGAAATCGGTGATGACTGTTACATAGAGCCACCGTTTCATTCGAATTGGGGTGGTCACCACGTGCATTTCGGTAAAGGGGTTTATGCAAATTTCGGTCTTACAATGGTAGATGACACACATATTTATGTTGGAGATTATACTATGTTCGGACCTAATGTTGTTGTTGCAACTGCAGGACACCCGATTTTACCCGAGCTTCGAGAAAAGGCTTATCAGTACAATATGCCTGTTCATATTGGCAGAAATTGTTGGATAGGTGCAGGTGCAATTATTTTACCCGGTGTTACAATAGGTGATAACACGGTTATCGGAGCCGGTAGCGTTGTTACAAGGGATATTCCTTCTAACGTTGTGGCTGTTGGGAATCCATGTAGGGTGCTTCGTGAAATAGGTGAGCATGACAAAGAATTTTACTTTAAAGACAGAAGAATAAATTACGAGGAGTTATAATAATTGTAGTCGAAATTTCATTGAAACAGTGTGTTTTACACTGTTTCGATTAACTATAATCGGTGTAAAGATAAAAAACGAAGCAGTTACGGGTTTAAAAATCGTAACTGCTTTTTGTTTTTGTATTTTACTGTCTTTATTTAATTGTTTCAATATCGTAAGGTGTTGTCTGATAAACGAAATAGTTTAACCAGTTTGAGTAAAGAAGATTAGCGTGTGAACGCCAAGTGTTAAGTGGCTGTTTTGTAATGTCGTCATTAGGGAAATAATTTTTAGGCATTTTGATATCAAGACCTGCATCCTTATCTCTTAAAAATTCATTTTTAAGGGTTTCGGTATCGTATTCTGAATGACCTGTTACAAAAATTTGTTTGCCGTTTTCGGTTGTAACTATATAAACACCTGCTTCATTTGATGAAGCTAAGATCTTTAAATCAGGTATCTTTTCAATTTCTTCACGTTTAACTGTTGTGTATCGCGAATGGGGAACAGGAAACGTATCATCAAAGCCACGTAACAAAATAGATTGTTTGTAGTCGGCTGTGTGATTATATATACCTGAAAGCTTTTCGGGGAGTGGGTATTTCTTTATGCCGTAGTGGTAATAAAGTCCTGCCTGAGCACCCCAACAGATGTGAAAGGTGCTTGTAACGTGAGTTTTAGACCATTCCATTATTTCGCAGAGTTCTTCCCAATAGGTAACCTCTTCAAACTCCATTTTTTCGACGGGAGCACCTGTTATTATAAGCCCGTCAAATTTTCTGTGCTTAATATCGTCAAAGGTTTTATAAAAAGCCAAGAGATATTCTTTAGGAGTATGTTTCGGTACGTGAGATTTTGTGTGGATGAGCTCAAATTCTACCTGAAGGGGAGAGTTACCTAAAAGACGTGAAAGCTGAGTTTCTGTTTCTGTTTTTTTAGGCATGAGGTTAAGAACTAAAATTTTTAAAGGACGAATATCCTGAGTAATGGCACGGGTATCGGTCATTACGAAAATGTTTTCTTTTTGAAGAATTTCCACTGCGGGAAGCTCACTTTGTAATTTGATTGGCATTCCTCATACCTCCTTTTAAAAAGTTAGGAGTGAGGAGTTAGGAGTGAGGAGCGTCGGGCAAGCCGATTAAATATCACTCTAACTCGCATCACTTAATTATTCTCCAAGTGCTTGCTTGATATCTGCAATAAGATCTTCAGCATTTTCAAGACCGCAAGAGAGTCTTACAAGGTTGTTTGTAATACCGCAAGCAACAAGCTCGTCATCATTCATCTGACGGTGTGTTGCACTTGCAGGATGTAAGCAACAGCTTCTTGCATCTGCAACGTGAGTTTCAATAGCAATAAGTTTAAGCTTTTTCATAAATTCTTCAGCAGCTTTTCTGCCACCCTTAACACCGAATGAAACAACACCACAAGTGCCGTTAGGAAGGTATTTTTCTGCTAATTTATGATATTTATCATTTTCAAGGCCTGCATAAGTTACCCATTCGATTTTGTCACTTGCTTCAAGGAACTTTGCAACTGCAAGACCGTTTTCACAATGACGTTTCATACGAACGTGAAGGCTTTCAAGACCTAAGTTAAGGTAGAAAGCATTCTGTGGAGATTGGATTGAACCAAAGTCACGCATAAGCTGTGCTGTTGCCTTTGTGATGAAAGCACCCTCTTTGCCAAAGCGTTCTGCATAAGTTACACCGTGGTAACTGTCATCAGGAGTGCAAAGGCCCGGGAATTTGTCTGCGTGAGCCATCCAGTCGAATTTACCTGAATCAACAATACAACCACCAACTGCAGCACCGTGACCGTCCATATATTTTGTTGTTGAGTGAGTAACAATATCTGCACCCCATTCAAAGGGACGGCAACCTACGGGTGTTGCGAAGGTGTTATCAATGATAAGCGGAACACCGTGTGCGTGAGCTGCGTTTGCAAATTTTTCGATATCAAGAACTGTAAGGGCAGGGTTTGCAATAGTTTCACCGAAAACAGCTTTTGTGTTAGGCTGGAAAGCTGCTTCAAGCTCTTCGTCTGTACAGTCGGGAGAAACGAATGTGAAATCAATACCCATTCTTTTCATAGTAACTGCAAAAAGGTTATAAGTGCCACCATAAATTGTTGATGATGAAACTATATGGTCACCACAAGATGCAATATTAAAAATCGCATAAAAGGATGCTGCCTGACCTGATGAGGTAAGCATAGCAGCAGTACCACCTTCAAGCTCTGCAATTTTTGCTGCTACATAATCATTTGTAGGGTTCTGAAGTCTTGTATAGAAATAACCGTTTGCTTCAAGGTCAAAAAGCTTACCCATATCTTCACTTGTAGCATATTTGAAGGTTGTGCTCTGAACTATGGGAATCTGACGGGGTTCACCGTTACCGGGTGTATAACCACCCTGTACACATTTTGTTTCTATTTTAAAGTCGCTCATAATAAAACTTCCTTTCGAGGTGTTAGTAGTTTGTTGAATGTAATCAGTCTTTTATAAGAATTACACACCAATAGAATGTACGGGCATCTTTTGTATATGCACCGATACCTATTTTTGTGAAATTATTGTTTAAAAGAGCTTTTTTTGCTTGTATGTCTCTTATCATAGCTTCAAAGGCAGCCTTGTAGCTGTATGAAGAAGATATTATGATTTTATCGGCATAAGTATAATTGATGCCAAAATAATCAAGATATTTATAATAATAAGAGCCATCATAGTTGGTAAATGCAGTACCTGTTTTTGTTGCATATTCTTCGGCAGCAATTCTTGCTACGTTTGAAAGAGCTTCAGAGTATACAAAGTAATTTTTGTCAATATCATCCTGTATTCTATATGAGTTAATAAGCTTTGTGAACCCGGGACCATTTTCATCAAACTCAAAATTACCTATAGACTCTGTAGGAATAAAGCCTGCAGCAGTTTGCAAAATGACAAGTGCATCATTAAGTGAGATAGTGCCGTTTTTGTCAATATCGGCAGTCTGGAAATCGATTCCTTCAACAGTTTCGGGATAAATATTTGTTGCTATCATAAGTGCAATACGAGCATCCTGAACAGTAACGAAGGAGTCGTTATTTATATCACCGTAAAAACGTGTAACCTGTATTGCCCCAAAGGGCATAGCTACTAAAAATAACGTAACCGATACAAGAATTACGGCTATAATTATTTTTAACTTTTTATTCATTGAATCACCTATATGAACGGGAAAATATAATAATACCCTAATTTACAATATTGATAGTTAATTATACAATATATAAAGTAAAATTGCAAGGTGTAATGAAGTAAAGTTTTACTATTGAATGTAAAGAATTTGTTTTACAAAATATAGTAGTTATGATATAATTATTTAAACAACAAAAAGGAGTTGATTTTATGAGATACAGTATTATCGGCGAAACATTACCCGTTGTTATTTGCGATTTAGAACCGGGTGAAAGTGTTATTACCGAAAGAGGCAGTATGAGTTGGATGAGCCCCAATATGAAAATGGATACGTCTGCCAGAGGTGGTATAGGTAAAGCATTAGGGAGAATGTTTTCAGGTGATTCTATATTTCAAAATAAATTTACTGCCACAGGTGGTATGGGGCAGATCGCTTTTTCTTCAAGCTTTCCCGGCTCTATCAAAGCGATAAATATTACACCTGAAACTCCGTTTATAGTTCAAAAAGGCGGCTTCCTTGCAGCAACAGATGGTGTAGAGCTTTCTGTTTGTTTTCAAAAGAAATTAGGCTCCGGCTTTTTAGGTGGCGAGGGCTTTGTTATGCAAAAGCTTTCCGGTACAGGTACAGCTTTTATCGAAATTGATGGCCATGCCTGCGAATATGAGTTAGCACAAGGTCAGACTATGATAGTTAACACAGGCTACCTTGCTGCTATGAGTGGCTCATGCACAATGGATATTCAGGCAATCCAGGGAGCAAAAAACATATTCTTTGGTGGTAACGGTATTTTTAATACTGTTGTAAGCGGACCGGGTAAAGTTATTTTACAGAGTATGCCTATCACTAACCTTGCTAAAACTCTTACACCTTATATACAGCTTCAGCAACCACCTGAAATTAACATCGGCGGAGGTCATCATAATTGAAACTATTAATTGCTTCAGATATTCACGGCTCTTTGAAATATTGTAAAGAGCTTGTTGACAGATACAACGAAGAAAAATGCGATAAGCTTATTCTTTTAGGTGACGTGCTTTATCACGGACCGAGAAATGATTTACCTGAAGAATACAATCCCAAAGGGGTTATTGCCCTTCTTAACGATATGGCAGAAGAGATTCTTTGCGTAAGGGGTAACTGTGAGGCAGAGGTAGACGATATGGTTCTCTCTTTCCCTGTGCTTGCAGAGTATGCAATTCTTTACCATAAGGAAAGACTCTTTTTCTTAACTCACGGTCATAAGCTTAACCCTCAGAATTTGCCGAAGTTAAAAAAAGGTGACGTTCTTTTTAACGGTCACACTCACGTCAGCAAAATAGAAAAGCTTGAAAACGATATTATTTACGTTAATCCGGGCTCGGTTTCAATACCCAAGGAGAATACACCGAGAGGGTATATTATTGTTGATGATAATGCTATCATTCATGAGGATTTAAACGGTAACGTACTTGAAGAGTATTCTTTAAATTAAATAGAGCAAAGAAAAATTCCTTAACGTGAATTTCACGTTAAGGAATTTTGATTTTAAAATCCGGATTAAAGTTCAATCTTTTCGCATTCGTAACCGAGTAATTCGTTACTTACCTTATCAGGCTGATGACCACCAACGTAAAGAGTGATTTTTCCGTCAGGTGTAACTCTGTCACCGTTTTCAAGAGTAGCTTTAAGCCAATATGTATCAATTTCAAGTTCAATAGTAGAACATTCACCTGCTTCAAGGTTAGTAGATTTAATTCCGCAAAGCTGGAAGTTAGGTGTATATGTTCTTGAATCGGTAAACTGAGCATAAACCTGAGTTTTTTCTATACCACTTCTGTCACCTTCGTTTTTAACTGTAACAGAAATCTTAACTGTATCGTCGTTTTTCTCAATAAGCTTTGCATTTGAATAACCGAACTTAGTATATGAAAGACCGAAGCCGAAGGGATAAAGCGCATCACCTTCAATGAAACGGTATGTTTTACCTTTCATATTGTAGTCGATGAAATCAGGCAACGGATGTTCACCGTCATAAATTGTAACAGGAGTTTTACCACAGGGGTTAGAGTCACCTGAAATAGTTTTAGCAATAGCAAGACCACCCTGAGAGCCGGGGTACCAAGCGTGGATTATTGCTTTTGCGTGATTACGGACTTTTTCACCTAAATCGACAGAGCTACCACACATTATAACAACAATAACGTTGTCACAGGCATCACAAACAGCTTCTGCCAGTTTCTGCTGAGTTTTGGGGAGATAAATATTCTTTTTATCACCACAAGCAGTATAGTCGTTGTCAAAGCCTGTATCTTCGCCTTCAATGGAGCAGTCAAGACCGAGTGCAAGAATAGTAATATCTGCACTGGCAGCAGCGGCAACACCGTCGCTGATCATATTACCAAAGCCACCCCACTCGTTGATTTTTTCGTGGCAATAATTACAGCCTCTTTCAACTGTAATGTCCGCTTCGGTGAAAACTCGTCTAATACCGTCGGCAACAGTGATATACTCAGAAGCATAAGCATTATAGTTGCCTTCAAGTGCAGTAACTGAAAGAGAGTTAGGACCGATTACGGCAATACGTTTTGTTGTATTTTTATCAAGTGGAAGATAGTTGTTATTTTTAAGAAGAGTAACACATTGTTCAGCAGCTTTAAGATTTAATTCTTTATGTTCTTTACAGTCAAGCTTTGAATAGGGGATATCTGAATAAGGTCTTACTTCTTCGAATTCACCTAAAAGGAATCTGACCATATAAAGTCTTTCAGCAGCCTCTGTAATCTGTTCTTCTGTGATAAGGTCTTCTTCATATGCATCAACAAGTGCATCATAAGTCTGACCACAGTTGAGATCACAAGAATTTTTAAGAGCAACTGCAGCTGCCTCTGCACGTGTTTCAACGAATTTATGGAATTCATAAATATCCTGTAAAGCACCACAGTCAGAAACAAAATAACCGTCGAAGCCCCAACGCTTTCTGAGAATTTCACCTGTTAAATATGAGTGTGCACAGCAGGGTTCACCGTTTGTACGGTTGTAAGCACCCATAACACCTATAACGCCTGCTTTAACGGTTTTTTCGAAAGCAGGAAGATACGTTTCAAAAAGGTCGTGGGGGGTAGCAATAGCATCGAAACCGTGACGATCTTTTTCGGGACCTGAGTGAACGGCAAAGTGCTTTGAACAAGCAGCACCTTTTAAAAATTCACCATCACCCTGAATACCTTTTATGAAAGCTGTACCGAGAGTGGCTGTAAGGTAAGGGTCTTCACCAAAGGTTTCCTGACCACGTCCCCAACGGGGATCACGGAAAATATTTATATTTGGTGCCCAGTAGGTTATACCTTTAAAAATATCGTGATCGTTATATTCACAATGCTTATTGTATTTTATTCTGCCTTCAGTAGAAATAACATCGGCAATTGTGTTTATAAGTTCGGGGTCAAAGGTTGCTGCCATAGCAATAGTATGGGGGAAAACTGTTGCAGTTCCTGAACGGGCCACCCCATGAGCACCTTCATTCCACCAGTTGTAGTCTTTTATACCTAACCTTTCAATGGCAGGTGAAGTGTAAAGAAGCTGTGTCATTTTTTCTTCAACTGTCATTTTAGACACAAGCTCTTTTGCTTTTTTTAATGCTTCTGCTTTTGTCATCTTAATATCTCCTTTGGGAAAAATACTATTTACAATGATAAACTAAAATGGGTATCTAGTCAACAAATTTTGTTTCTTGTTTATGTATAAAAATCAAGTGCTAATATGTGCAAAGTGGCTATATTTTATTAAAAAAATAAAACAAAAAACCGCCTTCATAGAGGCGGCTTTTTGTTTTTGGCTTTATGAAACATTTTTATATCTTTCCGAAGGCTTTTTTGGCGATAATAATGGGCAAAAAAGCAGTTCGGTTGATAACTGAGAAAGAAGAAGCAGCATCAAAAGCTGTCTTCTCTTGGTAAAGGAACAGATTATTCCGTTCCTTTAAGAAGACCGTTGAGTTCGACAATCTTCAAAAACTTTTTCCATGAGAAGCCCTTTTCTTCTTCGATCTCTGTGATTAATTTTTCTCTGATTTCGCGATAGTTAATCATCGTTCGGGCTCCTTTCTTTAAGTTGTGACTATATTATATACCTTTTTAGAAAAATGTCAAGTGTTGTTGCACAAACAACTGTTTGTATATTTGTGCACAATGCACAAACATAGCTGGTCGTGTCAATTTCTTTTGCAGTTGAATAAATGTGTGGTGAAGGCTTTGAATAAACTGTGCAATATGCACAAAATGATGTTTCGATTTTGCTATAAAATACCAATAAACCGGTTGGTGTTAAAGGGTTTGGACAGACGTAGTAAAAAAGTTTGTGAAAAATATTAAAAGATTTATGATGACCTGTTTTAAAAAAGTTTTATATTATATATTTTGTTGACAAAAATATTTTACGGTGATATAATATCCACAAATTTGAAACCGTTGAGACGGAGATAAAGGCAATTATGACTTTACAGAGAGCCCTGTTGCTGAAAAAGGGTATGAAACAGGTTGTCAAATGGGCCGTTGAGGGTGCAGTCAAATGTGATTGTATAAGTTTTTGGTCACAGAGTATTCTGCAACGTTAAGACATACGTTAGTTGTCGGGGTATGATAGTACCTGTAAAGTGCGTGTTATTCACGAAATCAAGGTGGCACCGCGGATAAGATTTTATTCGTCCTTGGCAGAAATTAATCTGTCAAGGACTTTTTATTTTCGGAGGCAGCTGTTATGGTTTTACTTACAAAACGATGGTGTGTTTAACAATCGTATTCAAATGTATTTATTTTATTTTATAATTTTGATATTTTGGAGGCTTCGTTATGATTTTAAACGACGTTAATTTTGATACATATTTTAACAATTATCCTGATAAAAACGGCTTTTTCGGCAAATACGGTGGATCTTATGTATCACCTGAGCTTCAGAAGGCTATGGAAGAAATTACAGAAGCTTATTATTCAATCTGTCAGTCAAGAAAATTTATTGCAGAGTTAAGAAGAATAAGAAAAGAGTTTCAGGGCAGACCTACCCCTGTTACACATCTTGAAAGACTTTCTGATGCTTTAGGTGGCAAGGTTCAGCTTTATGCAAAAAGAGAAGACCTTAACCATTCAGGTGCTCATAAGCTTAACCATTGTATGGGTGAAGCTCTTCTTGCAAAATATATGGGTAAAAAGAAGGTTATTGCAGAAACAGGTGCAGGTCAGCATGGTGTTGCTCTTGCTACTGCAGCTGCATACTTTGGACTCGAATGTGACATTTATATGGGCTCTGTTGATATTAAAAAACAGGCTCCCAACGTTGCAAGAATGAAAATTCTTGGTGCAAACGTTGTAGAAGTTACTCACGGTCTTCAGACACTTAAAGAAGCAGTTGATGCAGCTTTTGATGCATACTGCAATGAATACAATGATGCGATTTACTGCATCGGCTCTGTTTTAGGTCCTCATCCGTTTCCTATGATGGTGCGTGACTTCCAGAGTGTTGTAGGTATTGAAGCAAGAGAGCAGTTTATTGATATGACAGGGCACCTTCCTAATGCTATAGTTGCTTGCGTTGGTGGTGGTTCAAATGCAGCAGGTCTTTTTGCAGGTTTCTTGAATGACCCTGTTGATATTTATGGTATTGAGCCCCTTGGCAGAGGACCCAAGCTTGGTGACCATGCTGCGAGTCTTAAATATGGCACAGAAGGTATAATGCACGGCTTTAATAGTATAATGCTTAAAGACGAAAATGGTGAGCCTGCACCTGTTTATTCAGTTGCAAGTGGTCTCGATTATCCGTCATCAGGTCCTGAGCACGCATTTCTTCAGGAAATCGGCAGAGTTAAATATGACGTAATTGATGATGAAGAAACAATTGATGTAGGA
>JAZOSL010000147.1:0-6562 GCA_045657085.1 Acutalibacteraceae bacterium
GAGCCAAGAGTTTCTATGCAATGGTTTGTAAAAATGGAGCCACTTGCTAAGCCTGCTATTGACGCCGTAAGAGGTGGAGATATCAAGTTTGTTCCTGAGCGCTTTGACAAAAACTACTTCCACTGGATGGAAAACATCCGCGACTGGTGTATTTCCCGTCAGCTTTGGTGGGGACACAGAATTCCTGCGTTCTACTGTGACGATTGCGGTGAGGTTGTTGTTACAAAAGACGCAGTTAATACTTGTCCAAAATGTAATAGTGCAAATATTCGTCAAGATGAAGATACACTCGATACTTGGTTCTCATCAGCACTTTGGCCATTTTCGACACTTGGTTGGCCTGAACAAACTGAAGACCTTAAGCACTACTACCCAACAAATACACTTGTAACTGGTTACGATATTATCGGCTTCTGGGTATCTCGTATGATTTTCTCAGCCCTTGAATATACAGGACAAGTTCCATTTGATACTGTTCTTATTCACGGTCTTGTTCGTGATGCACAGGGTAGAAAAATGTCAAAATCTCTTGGTAACGGTATTGATCCTCTTGAGATTATCGACCAGTACGGTGCAGATGCTCTTCGTTTCTCTCTTGCAACAGGTAACAGTCCCGGTAACGATATGAGATTTATGCCCGAAAAGATTGAAGCAAGCCGTAACTTTGCAAACAAACTCTGGAATGCAAACCGTTTCATTCTTATGAATCTTGATGAAGAAGAACCGGCACCCCACATTCCCGAAAACCTTGCAACAGAAGATAAATGGATTCTCAGCCAGTTCAATACTCTTGTAAAAGCAGTTACAAATTCACTTGAAAATTATGAACTTGGTATTGCTGTTCAGAATCTTTATGATTTCATTTGGGACGTATTCTGCGATTGGTATATCGAAATTGCAAAAATCCGTCTTAACGGTGATAACGAAGAAGGTAAAAAGACTGCAAAAGCTGTTCTTGTTTATGTTATGAGTAATACTCTTAAACTTCTTCATCCCTTTATGCCTTTCATTACTGAAGAAATCTGGCTTGCCCTTCCACATGATGGTGAAAGTATTATGATTTCTGAGTGGTGCAAATATGATGAAGCTCTCAACTTCCCTGTTGAAGAAGAGGCTATGAACCGTGTTATGTCAGCTATTAAGGCTATCCGTAACCGTCGTGCTGAAATGAATGTACCACCTTCAAAGAAGGCTAAACTTTATATTGCTACAAAATATATTGACGATTTCACAAACGGTAGCGTATTTATGAACAGACTTGCTTCTGCTTCTGAAATCGAAATCGGTAGTGAGTTCGATATTGAAGGTAGTGTAAGCGTAATTACCGAGTCTGCAAAGATTTTCATTCCTCTTAACGAGCTTGTAGACTTTACAGCTGAAAAAGCAAGACTTGAAAAAGAACTTGCCGCTGCAAAGAAAGACCTTGAATTTGTTGAAAATAAACTTAACAATCCCGGATTTATGGCTAAAGCTCCTGAAAAGGTTGTTGCAGCACAGCGTGAAGCTCAGGCAAAGCATTCAGCAAAAATTGCTATGCTTGAAGAAAGTATTTCTAAATTACAATGAATTATATTGAATCCGTAAATTATATACATTCATTATTAAAATTCGGTATCCGTCCCGGTTTAAACGGGATGGATGCCTTATTGCGTTTGTTAGGTGACCCACACAAAAGTTTAAAATATGTTCACGTTGCAGGTACAAACGGTAAAGGCTCAACTTCAACTGCAATTTCCAATGTTCTGATTGAGTCGGGCTATAACGTTGGTCTTTATACTTCACCGTATGTTACAGACTTTCTTGAAAGGGTACAGTATAACGGTAAGCCTATTGATAAAAATGTTTTTGCTATTTCTGTTACCGATGTTAAAGATGCCGTCGAAAAACTTGAAAAACAGGGGATAGAAATAACTGAATTTGAAGCGCTTACAGCTTCGGCTTTCCTTTGTTTTAAAAGTCTTGATTGTGATCTTGTTGTGCTTGAGGTCGGTCTCGGTGGCAGACTTGATGCTACTAACGTTATTGATACACCACTTGTAAACGTTATAACATCTTTGTCTATAGATCACTCTGCAATTCTCGGTAATACTATTGAAGAAATTGCCTTTGAAAAGTGTGGAACTATAAAAGAAAACGGTACTGTTATCACGTGCTTTGCCCAGGATGAATCTGCGTTTAAAGTTATTGAAAAAACATGTGCTGAAAGAAATTGTCACTTTGTTGAGACAGATATAACACAAGTTGGATTGCGTGATTTCGATGTTTTCGGTGTTAAGTTTACGTATAAGAATTACTTGTATGAAACTTCAATGGCTGGCTTTCATCAGATTAAAAATATGACTTGCGTTATCGAAGCTTGTCAGGTTCTGAGAAAATATTTTGAAATATCTGATGATGATATTTTTAACGGAATAAAGAAGACAATTTTACCTGCAAGGGTAGAAATTATATCTAAAAAGCCTTTGGTTATTCTTGACGGTGGTCATAATGCTGACGGTGCAAAAGCATTTTATGATGCAGTTGTTCCATACCTTTCAGAGTATGATAACGTTTATGTTGTTGCCGGTATGATGGCTGATAAAGAAGTCAGAGCATCTTTAAAACCGTTAATCAGCTACAGCGAATGCTTTATTGCTGTAACACCTGATAATCCACGTGCTATGGATTGTAATGAATTAGCAGGAATTGCAAAGCCGTATTGCAACAACGTAATGGCAATTCCGTCACCTGTTGAAGCTGTCAGATATGCAGCAAAAGCTTTGGGTGAAAATGATGTGCTTTTAGTTGTCGGTTCGCTTTACCTTGCAGGCGAAGTAAGAGAGACCCTTTTAAATCTATTTTAAATTCACAGTAAATTAATTGATTTTGATGCTTTTTAGTGTTAAAATAGTTGTATAAATTCGTTTAAGGAGAATTTTGATGGTAAATTTTGATGCTTTTGCAGGTGGCATAGAAATCGGTGGCTTGCGAAATATGCTTGAAATAAAAATTCTTATATGTTATGTGCTTGAAAACGTTAAAACACCAATGAAACGTTCTCAGATTTGTGACTCGCTTCAAAAAACGGGTCTTGTTAATTATTTTGATGCAAATGCAGCCATCGACGAATTGCTTGAAGGTGGCACTATTAACGAGACAGAGTATTTTGACGAAACCTGTCTTGTTGTTACTGCAAAAGGTGGTTATAGTGCAAGAACTCTCGAAAACACTCTTTTACCGGGTGTTAGGGACAGAGCTGTAAAAGCAGCTTTAAATATAGTTGCACGTGCAAGATCAGAAAGAGAAAATAAAGTTGAAATCAAAAAAGTTCATAACGGCTATGACGTTACCTTTGAAATTGAAAGCTTAGGTGACCGTTTGCTTTCGTTAACTCTTAACGTTACTGATGAATTTCAGGCAGAGCAGTTAAAAGACGGCTTCCTTGATGATCCCGGTGCTTTATATTCAGATATAATTGACAGACTTGTAAAAGAATAAATCTAATAAATAAAATTAACACCAGATACTTTGTGTATCTGGTGTTTTTTATGTTGTTAATTCTATTTTATTTACAGCAACCACAACTGCCTGATGGGTTAAAGGGTGGCGCACCACAGTCGTTGTTTTTAAAGTTCGGTGGGAAGAATTCGTCGATCGGGAAGCATATTTTCCTGAATGTGTCACAAGGATCTTCGGTGTCACAGCTGCATTCCTTTGTAGGCACACAGAAATCGTATGCAGGGATAAGCATCTGAACGTCTCTTTCAAGCTGAATGATTGTAAAAATACCAAGAGTTACCTTAACGGCTTTTTCACCGTCGCAGTCACAAAAATCGCCTTCGAAACAACAACAGATGTTTTTAGGAACGTTGTCACAACAGCTGCCTAAGGTGTTACAGCAATCACAAATTCGGCAGATTTTAGCGTCAAGGACAATTGGATCTACACATTGTACCTTTGCTCTTGGGTTTGTGTTACCAATTGGTTTTTGCTCATCAAAACCGTCGCAAACGTAGCTTGATGAGAATATTTTAACGTTACCTTCGCTACCATAAAGAATACACTTTTTACCAAATGTTACAAGACCTTCAAGTAGCGTGGGTGGTGCAGTGGGACAGGTATATGCATCGAGGCAAACCTTGACAAAAAAAGTAAGATCAACGGAATAACATCCTTTGTTGAAGGGCACTTTTTCAACTTCAACAAGACAGTTAAGTATTTGTGCAGCACGTGGTTTAACCGTAGTAGCATTTTCAAGAATACATTGACCTCTGTCGGTTAAATAAACCCTTAAATCTGTAAGGCAGTCTTTGTCTGCACAAGAGTCGTAAACTCTGTTTGTATCAATGCAAATAGCTTCTTTGATATGGTTAAGCTCATTAGCCGAAACGTTTTTATTATCAGCCATATCTTTTCCTCCTGAAATGTATTTGAAGTAACCATACTTCAATATATTGTATGAAAAGATATGAAAAAAGTTACAGTTAAACGCCCGTTAAATCAAACGGTGGGATGTATTCTTCTTTTGCCGATGAAAGTTCTTGCATAAAGCCGTCTTCAATGCCTGAATTGAATAAATATTCTTCTATTTTCTCATATTCTTCTTGTGTAAGACGTCTTGAAAGCTCGTCGTGTGGGCAGGGTGTAATCGGTGTAAATTGACTCATAAGGCTAAAAAGAATTTCACCGTCGCTAAAGTTGTTTTTTACCCAGTCGATAACCTTTTTTGTGTTTTCGAGATTGTTTGGTAAAATTAAATGGCGAATAATAACGCCACTTTTCATAATACCGTTTTCGTCAATAACATAGTTACCGACTTGCCTGTGCATTTCTTTAATGGCTTTTGTGGTTATTTCAAAATAATCGGGTGCTTTTGAATATTTTAAAGCAATTTCATTGTCACTATATTTTAAATCGGGTATATAAATCTGAACTTTATCCTGTAATTTTTTAATTGTTTGTGTGCTTTCGTAACCACCACAGTTATATACAACAGGGACGGGGAGTGGTTCGTTAAGAGATTCAATAATTGCATTAACAAAATGAGTTGGTGTTACAAGGTTTATGTTGTGGGCACCTTGTGAAATAAGTTCAGAATAAATTTCCCGTAAACGTTCCACAGTAATTTCTTTGCCAAAGTTTCCACGGCTTATATCTTTATTCTGACAAAAAGAGCATTGAAGGTTACAACCTGAAAAGAAAACTGTGCCGCTACCGTTAGTTCCACTTATAGGTGGTTCTTCCCAAAAATGAAGTGCAGCACGTGAAATAACAGGCTTTTCACCCATACGGCAAAAGCCCTTACCGTTGTCGGTAAGAGCTTTTCTTAATACGTTACATTTTCTTGGGCAATCGTTACAAATATACATAATCAGTTACCGGAAACTAATTCAAGGTAGTTCATAGAAACCCAACCTTCGTATTCACCGTAACTAACAAATCCCCAGTCACCTAAAACAGCGGTAACCTTAACTGTTTCACCTTTCGGAACAGTACCAACTCTTTCAGATGTTACGTCAGGCTTTGATCTTATGCCTAACGGGTCATCTTTGGTAGCAATTTTATATGTACCTGTCTTGTAGGTTGTCGAGTTGGTTGTAGTGGGAGCTTTTGTAGTAGCTTCAGTAGTTTCTTTAGTTGTGGGTTCGGTTGTTGTTACCTTGGTAGTGGTTTCAGTAGTTTCTTTAGTTGAAGGTTCTTTAGTAGTTTCTTTTGTTGTGGGTTCAGTAGTTGTTTCTTCGGTAGTTCCTTCAGTAGTTGTTTTATTTTCAGTAATTTCTTTGTTGCTTTCGTCTTTATTGCTTGAATTCATATTAGCAATTGCTTCAAGGTCTAAAGAAACACTCTCTTCGGTAGTTGTATTATCTTTTTCTTTTTTATCAGCATTCGAAGTTACAGTAGCAACTATTGCAATAATAACTGCCATTATAACTAAAAGTGCAGAAATTATTAAAACTATTGTGTTTTTATTTCTGAGTTTATCCATCGTTATCTCTCCTGAAGAATATTTTGACCTATTATACCATTTTTCGACCTTAAAATCAATACCAAAGCTTACTAATTAGTAGTGGAACTGACTTGTTTTTTCAATTGTAAGTAACGAGGCTCAGCCCGTTCCGTTAGTAGGGGACGTTACATTTAGTGATAATCAGATTGCACAAAACGAACTGTAAAATTTTGTTGTGATTTCAATTGAATAAATTGCAATATAGTAGTATAATTAACCTTGTATATTTATGTAATCTTCAGGAGGTAATGAAGAATTATGAAAAAAGTGTTGAGCTTGATTTTATCAATCGCTTTAGTTTTCGGTATTTTCGCAAGCGTGCCTTATACCGATGGTGCATTTGATTTCCTGAAAATTCAGGCAAATGCCGCAGACTTAAGCGATTTGACATTTACATTAAATGGTGATGATGAAAGTCAATGGTATGTTGTTTCCGATTGCAAAGAAACTGCAACCGGTGATATTGTTATACCCTCTACCTATAATGATTTACCTGTAACGGGTATTCGTTATGAGGCTTTCAAAAATTGTACAAGCCTTACCTTGATTAAAATCCCAGATAGTGTAACAAGTATA
>JAZOSL010000148.1:0-9928 GCA_045657085.1 Acutalibacteraceae bacterium
GTGCCATTAGTGTAATTTACAGTTAATATACTGTCAGCAGCTATTTGGGCTGTATTATAGTGGAAATATTCTACATCAGATTCAGTTTTTTCATCATAATATGTATCCCAATAACCACTACCCTCAAAAATACTTTCCAAAGGCTTGCTTAACTCAATTGAAATTGATTTTACAGGATTTTCTTTAACTGTAACAGGCACCTGACACTCTTGGCCCATATACGTAACTGTATAATAGTTATCGCTTCCAAGAGTCCATGGCTTTTCATATTGATTTGAAGATCCTTCAATATCTGAATATCTATAGTCTAACTCTACACCAGCATCAGTAAACCAACCATGCTCATGATATGTACAATCATCATCTTCATAAACTCTGTAACTATATGTATATTTTTCATTTGTACCATCTGTGTAGTTTACTGTTAATACGTTGCCATATTGGTCTATATCAGGAACATCATAATGATAATAGCTTACAATATTATCATCGTCATCATAGTATTCTTCCCAAGAACCACCTGTTTCAATCACCTTTTCACAGGGAACTGCCAAATCAAACGAAATTGATTTAACAGGATTTTCTTTAATTGTAACAGGCTGCTTATACTCCTGATACATATAGGTGAAGGTTATGAAATTATCTCCGTCAGGTGTCCATGGTTTTGAGGACTGATTTGCTTCGTAATCAACTGACGTAAAATCGGTATTTAACTTTTCGCCACTTTCAGCATACCAATTACTAGAATAATAACCATATTCTTCATCATATTTATATTGGTAAACATACTTTACACTTGTTCCATCTTTGTAATTAACAAACAAAACGTCACCTGAAGATATACCGG
Organism: Acutalibacteraceae bacterium; assembly: GCA_045657085.1. GTDB lineage: Bacteria > Bacillota > Clostridia > Oscillospirales > Acutalibacteraceae > DTU089. Next base: position 848 of record JAZOSL010000148.1, read on the forward strand.
GAGTATAGTAATAAAAATATTTTTCATTTGATTCTGTTTCGCTGTTATATCTGGATGCCCAATAACCATTATATTCTTTTAAATATTCGTATTCTTCAGGATAATTTGGCACAAAGCGTATTGACTCAACGGGATTTTCGATAATTGAAACAGGTACCTGACATTCTCTGTTCATATAGGTAACTGTTAAATAGTTCTCCCCACCAATAGTCCAGGGGTTTTCTTTCTGATCCGAAGTTCTTCTGATATAAGAATATCTATCATCCAGTTCTACACCTTGGTCAGTAAACCAACCATATTCAGTATATATACAATTATCCTCTTTATATGTTTTAGTTCTGTAGGTGTATTTTACACTTGTACCATCAATATAATTCAAAGTTAAAACGTTGCCTTTTTTACGAACAGAAGGCTCATTATAGTGATAATACTCTTCTCTTTCACCTGCTTCATTTGTTCGTATGTCGAAACAGCCATTTTTTTCAAATATACATGCTAATGGCTTTACAGGTGTAAACGAAATTGACTCAATAACGTTAGGTTTAACGGTAACAGGAACCTGGCATTCCTTGTACATATACGTAATAGTGATATAGTTTTCACTACCAACTGTCCAGGGCTTTTCATATTGGTCACTGAATGAATTAAGTGATGTCATAGAAGTATCTAATTTTTCACCGTTTTCAGCAAACCAACCACCTTGAACATAATTATCATCATCGTCATAATAGCTATTTTTATACGTATAATCAACGACAGTATTATCTGTGTAAGTTATTCTGTTTACGTTACCACTATTACTTATGGAAGGCATTGAATAATAATAAAATGATTCTGTTTTATTTTCTTCATTTGTTCGTGTTTCCCAATAGCCACCTAATTCTTCTACAAATTCAAACTCATCAGGATACTTAGGTGTAAATGAAATCGATTTAACAGGATTTTCTGTTACAGAAACAGGCACCTGGCATTCTCTGTTCATATAGGTAATATAGAAATAATTGTTATTACCAAATGTCCAGGGTTTGTCTTCTTGGTCATGGTAAGTATCAATAAACCAAATCCACTCACCGTTCTCGTTTTTCCAACCCCAGTCTGTCCAGCCATCATCATCGACAAATCTGCTATAAATAAAATTAGAACTTGTACCATCTGTATAATTTACAGTTAAAATGTTGCCTTCCACATCAATATAAGGCAAACTATAACGGAAATAATCTTCAGTTTCGCCTGCTTCGTTAGTTCTTGTATCCCATTGACCTGTTTTTTCAAAAACACGTTCAAAAGGTTTTGCAGAAGTAAACGAAATCGATTCAACAGGATTTTTCTTTACAGTAACAGGAATGTTATATGTCTTTTTCATATAGGTTACTGTAACATAATTGTCACCGTCAACAACCCAAGGTTGGTTGTGAGAGCGACTAACAGAACTATAATTCCTGTCTAAAGCTGCACCGTCTTCGCTATACCAATTAAAACGATATGACCCATAAGATTCATCATATCCATATTTATATGTATAATCAACACTCGTACCATCGGTATAATTTACTGTTAATGTATTTCCACTACGATCAAGATACGGTAAAGAATAATAGTAATAGTCTACAATCTCGCCCGTTTCATCTGTTTTTGTATTCCAATATCCACCCATTTCTTCTATAAATTCAAAGTCTTTGGGAGCATATGGTGTAAACGAAATTGATTCAACAGGATTTTCTGTTACAGAAACAGGCACCTGACATTCTCTGTTCATATAAGTGACCGTAAAGAAGTTATCACTACCCATAGTCCAGGGTTTTGATGACTGGTTATTAGATGTTTCAACACTAGTTGAAGAAGTATCTAATTCCACTCCGTCTTCTGACCATATCCCCCATATACGCTCACTATAATCCCCATAATCATAATCCTTATACCCATAAGTATAATCGACAGTTGTGCCGTCAGTATAATTAACAGTTATAACATCACCATTGTTACCAAAAGATGGACCATAGTAGTAATAATATTCTACTTCTTCACCTGCTTCATCTGTTCTTGTATTCCAATAGCCACCCATTTCTAAAATGCAATATAATGGATTTGCAGGTGTATAAGAAATTGATTCAACAGGATTTTCTTTTATGGTAACTGCAGCAGATGCCTGTTTGCCAAAATAAGAAACAGTTACAAAGTTATTGCTACCTACTGTCCAATGAGATTCTTCCTGGCTTGTTAAATCCTCAAAAAAATCTCTATAAAGGATACTACCGTCTTCTGCACGCCAACTTGAACCGTTGTAAACGTAATCTACAACAGAACCATCGTTATAGGTAACGGTAATTGTATTGCCTACGGTGTTTAAGTAATAATAGTAATAGAAATAGTCTACATAACCACCTATTTCTTCATCGTAACTTGAATTAATTGTACCACCTAAACCTTCAATTAACTCATTATCCACAAGAGTAAGTTCAATAGAAGAAACATTGTCAACGACTTTAGTTATTGTGAATTTAATATTTTTACCACTTGAAAAATTATGAAATTCACAAGTTATTTGCTGGTTTGCTTCAAGATAAACAGTGCCATAGAACTCCCTGCCATTATTATCGTCAAAAGATGTTAATTCGTCTCCATTACTGTCGTAAATTGTTATTTTAGGGTCTCCTTCACCATTTGAAGCGAATATATAATAACCCTCTTCATCAGCTACAAAAGTACCTTGTGTTCCTGATGTAACAACATACTCTGTATTAATTTCATAATCTGCTGTAATAGCCGACGCTACAACAGAAAGGCATGAGAATGTTGATAGTACCATTATAAAACTTAATAATAATGATAAGCTTTTTTTCATTTTTTGACCTCCGATTTTTATATTTTCTCTATACGAAACTTCAAAAAAGAATTATTCGCATTTATCACATTGTGGGATTTCCTGATCTTCAAAATAGAAGCCTCTGCTACTGAATAAGCAGTTGTTACTTCTTAAAAGTCCACTTTCTTCGCAATAAAAATCTCTTACAAGCTTGTTTGTTACAGGATAATATTCATTTATTTGTTCTTTATTTTCAAAAGCATTTTTAAAGATTTCAGGACATTGGTTACCGTTTGGCGAAAAAGAATGGTAAACAGCACAAGTATAATCAGTTGTGTAACCTACAAACCAGTTGTCAGCATTACCTGATGTGGTACCTGTTTTACCACCTACGTCCTTTCCTTGTATACGTGCATCTTTACCGGTACCGTATTTTACAACTCGTTGAAGCATTTCATTCATAATCACGCTTGTTTCAAGTGTGATTATTTGTTTTTCTTCATACTGTGATTTGTAAACCGATTTTCCGTTTTCAAAAAGCTCATCTATTGCTGTTGGTGCACAATATTTACCACCGTTTGCAAAAACCTGGTAATACCCTGCCATATCAATAGCCGAAACACCGTTGTAAAGATAACCTAAAGCTATATTACCTAAAACCTCTGTTTCATCGGTACCTTCAATTTTGGCTTTTTCGTAATCTACGTTTATGCCATAATCTTTTTCAAGAATTTCTATTGATTTACTTACACCTAACTCCTGAAGAAGCTTAACGGCAACAGTATTTGTTGAATGTGCAAGTGCATCTGTTAAAAGCATTTCTTTTTCTGTGTATTGGTTGTTAGAGTTTACAGGCCAATCTTCAAATTCACCGTTTTCACCCTGAACCCTTGTTACAGGAGAGTCAATAAAAGTGCTTGACCAGTTAGCCACACCACTTTCAATTGCAGGTGCATAAACGCTTATTGGTTTTATTGTTGAACCGGCATAAGTTTTTGATATGCTACCCAGGCTTTCGTTGCTGTTGGAAAAAACTGCAGTTAACTTTCCGTGAAGATCGGTTGTTGCCATATAGCAAACCGTATCTTCCGTCAACTCTTGTTTTTTATAGGCTTCTGTTATTTCATCAAGAGTTTTTTTATCAAGATTGGTTTTGATTTCTGTTATATTTTTAAAAAGATAATTTTCAGCTTTATCTTCAGAAAGTCCGTTTTCTTTTTCAATTACGTCAACTGCATGTGATATGGCTACTGCAATATATTCGTCATACTTACTGTCAGTTGAAGCAACAGTTTCTGAAAAACCATCCCACGTTACGGTTGCTATTTCTTCACCATCGTTTGCTTTTAAAGAAATGGTTTGTTTGCCACCTGTAACGGATACCACCAAAGCCACAACTAAAACTGCAACCAAAAGGGCTATAACCGAAAAAACTATTATAATTTTCTTTTTAGAATTCTCCACTGTTTTCAAGCTCCTCTATCGCATTCATATATTCTTGGGGTAAATCGAGCTCAGGCTTGTTTTGTATTTTCCAGGCAATTGAGTTTGTATTCTCTTTAACTTCTTCTAACTTTTCTTTTATTTCAAGCAATTCTTTTTTACAAACACCGGCACTTGCTTTATCGTTAACGTTTTCGTAAAGAGAAACACCAACCAAAAGCTTTCCACAGAAATCTGTATATTCATCAATAGTATACGGTGAACAATTTATTGCTTTGTTTTTGTATTTTATAACCTTTTTAAAATCGCCCTGCTGATAAAAGTGATTTGCTTTAACGTCGTAAGCAATAGCAAGATAACCGTTTCTATCTATAATTTCTTCGGCATATTCCAAAAGACGCTCCTGGTTTGTTTCTTGGGTAATAAGGTTCATTTTTGACATTGTATCGTGACCATAGATTTTTTCTACTGCCTGATAATTGCCCAACATATACATTGTGTTTATAAAGCCGAAATAAACACTTACAAGAATTAACATAGCTGATACTGCCGACGTTACTATAGCCTCAGGCTTGAATGAGATTTGTTTGTACATATCGTAATTCAAGGCAAGAATTATTATAAAGAAAACACAAATAAATTCTAAATCGAAGTCAAAAAGGCTGTGACCAAAAACAGCAAAAAGCAAAAGCTTCTGGCGTATGTCTGATTTTTTTGAAAAGAAGCTTGCACCAATAATAAAAACAAATACTAAAGCAGGTACAAAGCCAACGTCAAGTAAAAACTGTAACACAGAGTTATGGACAAAGGCTACCGAATAGACACCCGTCTGGAATGAGCCTTGTGAGAAATAGTAGCCGTAATAACCTAAACCGAAGGGATGTTTTAAAATCACCGGTAAGGCATCAATATAATAAAGAATACGACCTAAGAATGTACTTGATTCAAGTGAAATCGTTAAGAAACGGCCTACCGTTTGAACACTATCGGTAACTAAAACAACAATAACACTTATAACGAGCATTCCACCAAAGATAAGAAGGATATTTCTTTTAAGCTTTTTGTTTTTAAGTGTAAAGAAAAATGCGATTATTGTTAAAGCAAGAAAAATGAAAACAGTACGGCTACCTGTAAGGAAAATAATTACAACCAACACTGCTGTAAGTAACCAGCTTTTTATATCGACCTTTTCAGCAGTCAATAAAATTATTATACCTGCAAGACAAAAAACAGCAAAAGCATTGGGCGACTGAAAGAAACCACCTAAACGCTCGGCTACCAGAAGATAATCTGATAAAACAGGAATAAACGATAATACGTATGCTACCACACCGTTTATTGCAGCACTTAACGGAATTGCCTCAAGAAGGCTGTTTCTTTCTTCTTTTGTGTATCCACTTACAATAAAACTTAAAAGAGCCACAGGTAAAAACTTAAAGAATCCGTAAACTGCCGTACCCTTATCAACTGCCCATAAAGAAACAACAAGGTACGAAACAACTAAAAGTGCAGTTGCACCAACGGTTATATTCACCTTAAACACGTCTTCTTTTTTAGCCGATAAAGCTTTATAAACTAAAAAAGCTAATAGTATTATTGTGAAAAAACAGGATATTGCCGTGTAATAACCACCCACAATAAATCCACTTAAAAATATAAATTTCTTCAAAAAATCAAGTTCTTTTTTTCTGCTTGAATCCATTCGATATATCTCCAATATATAATACCTTAATTATAGATTTCAGTTTATCACTTTACCACAGTGAAATCAACAGAAAGCATATCGTGTTTTTGCACAAAGTTTTCTGTTGAAAATTTACATATAAAATGTTAAACTGATTCTATATTAATAATTCTTAAAAAGATGTGGTTTTATGACAAAAAAAGACAGAGCAATAGCTATTTGCGAGCTTTTAAAAAAAGATTTTCCTGAGGCTGTTTGCCAGCTTAATGCAGACACGCCTTTTCAGTTGCTTGTTGCCACACGACTTTCAGCACAATGCACTGACGCAAGGGTTAACCTTGTAACTCCTGACCTTTTTGAAAAATACCCTACCGAGAACGAACTTGCCGAAGCAGATATTTCTGACGTTGAAAAGCTTATTCATTCATGTGGTTTTTACAGAGCAAAGGCAAAAGATCTTATCGGTATGGCAAAAGAAATACGCGACACTTATAACGGAATTTTGCCCGACACTATTGAAGAATTAACAAAGCTCCCCGGTGTAGGAAGAAAAACTGCTAACCTTATCGTTGGTGACGTTTACAAAAAGCCTGCCGTTGTTGCCGACACACACGTTATAAGAATAACTAACCTTTTAGGCCTTTCATCTTCAAAAGATCCGAAAGCAGTTGAATTAGGACTTAAGAAGATTCTTCCCCCTGAAGAAAGCAACGATTTTTGTCACAGAATTGTCCTTCACGGACGAGCAGTATGCATAGCAAGACGACCAAAATGTGACGTGTGCTCCTTAAAAGAAGTTTGTAAGTATTACAGTAGCAAGGTGAAATAAATGACGGAATACACTAAAAAAAGAAAAACTTATATTATAATTTCTGCAATTCTTCTTGTGGCGGTTATGGTAATAATTTTTATGCTTTCCGCTGAAAACGGTGAGAAGTCATCGGATACAAGCGGTAGATTTGTGGAAATTCTTACCTTCATTTTAGGCTTCACACCACCTGAAGATGTTATAAGAACTTTAGGGCATTTCTGTGAATTTGCTGCACTCGGATTTCTCTCGGCAAATATGCTTTTTGCATACAAGGATAAATTAAAGCCCGTTTTAACTGCTTTACTTTCCTTAGGCTATGCGGTAACTGATGAAATACATCAGATTTTCGTTCCCGAAAGAGCTTGTCAGATATCTGATTTAGCCGTTGATTTCGCTGGAATAATCTTAGGAACGATTGTTTTTTCAATAATTTATTTAATCATACAAAGGTTTGAGAGGTATAAAAATGAAAACAACTGAAAAACTTAAAAGAAAACTTTACAATAAAATCGGTGTTATAGTTAACAAGGTTGGTCAGAACGAATCTAAATTTACCGAAAAGCTTGACAACTCCGTTACCGACGGTGTTTCTGAGCTTTTAAGAAAAGCGGGTGCCGAGGGTACTGTGCTTTTAAGAAATGACAACGTCCTTCCACTTAAAGAAAACGATATCCTTTCCGTTTTCGGAAGAGTTCAATATGATTATATGTACGTTGGCTACGGCTCAGGCGGTGACGTTATAAAGCCCTACACCGTTAATCTTATTCAAGGTCTTGAAAACTCAGAAATAAACTTCAATAAAGAATTAGCATCCGTTTATGAAAGCTGGTGCAAAAAGAATCCTCCCGACCACGGCTTCTGGGGACACTGGCCTCATTATTATGAAGAGATGCCTATCGAAACAGACGATATTAAAAAAGCTGCAGAAAGTTCTACCTGTGCTGCAGTTGTTATAGGTCGTTCAGCAGGTGAAGACAGAGAAAATTATCTTACTGAAGGCAGTTATTACCTTACCGAAGCAGAAAAATCACTTATTTCACGAGTAAGTGAAGCTTTTGAAAAAACTGTAATCATTCTTAATACAGGCAGTATTATGGATATGAGCTGGGAAAAAGAAATTCTCAAAAACAAGTGTGCTGTTATGTACGTATGGCAAAGTGGTATGGAAAGCGGTAACGCAGTTGCAGATGTGCTCTCAGGTAAAGAGGAACCTTCAGGCAGACTTACCGATACCATTGCAGAGAACTATTCAGACTACCCCTGTTCAGAAGATTTCGGTGAAAAAGAATACAACAATTACACCGAGGATATTTTCGTTGGCTACAGATATTTTGAAACATTCTCAAAGGATAAGGTTTTGTATCCCTTCGGCTTCGGTCTTGGTTATGGTAAATTCGAAAAAGAATTTTTAAACGCAAAACTTGAAAACGATACAGTTTCAATAACAGTAAAATCAACAAACATTTCTGATTTTTACAGTAAAGACGTTTTACAGATATATGCTTCTCAACCTCAAGGTAAGTTAGGCAAAGCCGACAAGATTTTATGTGGTTTCGAAAAAACAAATGCTCTTAAAACCGGTGAAAGTCAGGAATTCACAATAAATATACCGTTTTACTCTATTGCTTCTTACGATGATAGTGGTAAAACAGGCTATAAATCCTGTTACGTGCTTGAAAAAGGTGAATACAGCTTTTATCTTGGTGAAAACGTACGTGATTGTAAAAAGATCTGGTCGTTTACTGTCGAAGAAACCAAAGTAATTGAAAAATTAAAAGAAGCCTCTGCACCACAATATTCTTTTGAAAGAATGATAGCTAAAGAAGAAAACGGTAGCCTGGTTTACGATTTTGAAAACGTACCTGTAGCAACCAAAGATTTAAAGAACACTATACTTAAAAATCTACCTGTTGATTACGGTTACACAGGAGATATTGGCATAACTCTTTCTGACGTAAAAAACGGCAAAAACACCCTTGATGAATTTATTGCCCAGCTTTCACCCGATGAATTAGAAGCTATCAGCCGTGGCGACTACACAATGAACAGCTCCTTAGGTGCTAAAGGTAATGCGGGTGCTATGGGTGGTGTGCTCCCCTCTCTTCGAAAAAAAGGCGTTGAGCCTCTTATAACAACCGACGGACCCTCAGGTATAAGAATCGGTGCTTGTTGTTCTCTTCTTCCTATAGGTGCATCTGTTGCTTCGATGTGGAATACTGATTTAACAGAAAAGCTTTACGAAAAAATCGGTGAAGAAATGACTGTTAGGGGCTCAGATATTTTACTTGCTCCCGGTATGAATATTCACCGTAGCCCTCTTTGCGGAAGAAACTTTGAATA
>JAZOSL010000149.1:0-9015 GCA_045657085.1 Acutalibacteraceae bacterium
CTGCCGGGAGAGTAACATTCTCTTGAATAAGGTCACCCGACTCACAGCATCTGCCCGCAATTGTGCAATTAAAGATTGGAGCGGTTGAGTTCATTCGGTTTGCAAGATATACAGTATATGAAGAGCGATAGAGAGCATAGCGAGGGTTGTCTGCCATTCCGCCGTCTACAGAAACGTAGTTCTTATATCCCGGGATACGTTTAACGGTTCCTGCCGTATATACGGTCATTCCCGAGTCGGCAACTATGCTTCTGCCCGGCTCCATACTTATTGCTGGCTCGTTAATATTTAACTCTTTACAAAGCTTTTTAACGTATTCTGCAACCTGCTTTATATTATCTTCAATATTTAAAACGGGGTCTTTTTCGGTGTATCTTACACCGTAGCCACCACCTAAATCAAGTTCCCTTGCTTCATAGCCGAGAGTGTTTTTTACGTCTGCAATAAATCCGAGCATTATCTCTGCAGAACGAAGAAAAACGTCTGAATCAAAAAGCTGTGAGCCAACGTGACAATGGAAGCCTGCAAGGTCAATATTTTTCTTTGTAAGAGCAATTTTTGTAATCTGCGTTGCGGCACCCGTTTCAATCGGGAAGCCGAATTTTGAATCAACCTTACCTGTATTTACAGCTTCATAAGTATGCGTATCAATACCCGGAGTCACTCTGAAAAGGATTTTCTGTTTAATTCCTTTTTGACCTGCATACAAGTCAATTGCTTCGAGTTCCTCTAAATTATCAACAACGAAGCAACCAACACCGTTATCAATAGCAAAGCTTATATCGTAATCGTTTTTGCTGTTTGAGTGAAAGCAAACGTTTTTCATATCGTAGCCTGCCATTTTTGCAGTATAAATTTCACCGACAGAAACAACATCTACACCCATACCCTCAGTGCCTACGATATTATACATCTTTTTAAATGAGCAAGCCTTACTTGCATAGAACGGTTTAGCTTTTTCACCGAAATACTTTTTCATAGCATCTACATAATTACGGCAGTTTTTACGGATAGTTTTTTCATCCATAACGTAAATCGGAGTGCCGTATTTCTGTGCTAACTCAACAGTACTTCTGCCACCAAAGAACAAAACACCGTCTTTTATTTCAAGATTGGAACAAATCATAAATACTACTAACCTTTAAGAATTATACGTTTAAACCCTGTTCTCTCATAAGAGCACGCATTTTAGCTTCGTTTTCGAGTTCCATAGTTGTAAGAGGAAGACGAACATAATTTTCACCGAAGCCCATTGCAGCAGTTGCCGCTTTAACAGGAATAGGATTAACCTCACAGAAAAGTGAATTAATAAGAGGAAGAAGCTCTAACTGAAGCTTACGGCTGCCCTCAAGGTCTCCCGCGAAGAATTTGTCGCAAAGTTCAACTGTTTTCTTGGGAAGAACATTTGAAAGGACTGATATTACACCCTTACCGCCCAAAGACATAAGAGGAACGATCTGATCGTCATTACCTGAATAAATATCAAACTCACCTTTTGTAAGTGCAGCGATTTCAGCAATCTGAGAAATGTTACCGCTTGCTTCTTTAACACCAACGATATTAGGATGCTCAGCAAGAACTGCACAAGAAGCAGGTGTAAGATTGCAACCTGTTCTTGAAGGAACATTGTAAAGAATACAGGGCTTTGTTGAAGCATCAGCAATAGCTCTGAAGGATTCGATAAGACCTCTCTGTGTAGCCTTGTTGTAGTAAGGTGTTACGAGAAGCATTGCATCGCAACCGACCTCACAAGCAAATTTAGTAAGAGCAATAGCATAAGCAGTATCGTTTGAGCCTGTACCTGCAATAACAGGAATTCTGCCTGCTACCTTTTCAACTGAGAAACGAAGAACCTCTTTATGCTCCTCATCGGTAAGAGTTGAGCCTTCACCGGTAGTACCGGCGATAACAAGGGCATTTACGCCCTCTTCAATCTGCCACTCAATAATTCTTTCAAACGCATCATAATCCACACCATTTGCGTTCATTGGAGTTACAAGAGCAGTTGCAACACCCTGGAAAACAGTATTTTTCATAAATATACTCTCCCTACAAAAAAATAATAGTTGCCGAAAAGCAACTACCCACACACAAATATACCGCAACACACAAAAAGAAATAAAAACGGTACAAAAATTATGTAAGATAGCTCTCCGCCAATGGCGACAGCAGCACGGATATTATTCCCTGTTGCCAGACCGACTTTTTACCGTAAGCCGTCTTCGGCACCTGTTCCTTTCACCGTAACGGCTTTGGCAAGCCTTTACGCTACGGATACTGATAACACAATGCACCTCTATCGGTTGTTATAAATATAACATACCCAATTTATAAAGTCAATTATAAAATACAACAAATAACACCCAAATATTACTTCTTTTATTATATATAAAAGCAAAAGACGAGCTTTTGATTATCTCAAAGGCTCGTCTTATACGTAAAATCAATTTTCTAAAGCTTTGAATGTATTTCTGATTTCAGTGGTATCACCTGTTGTAAGGTAAAACTCATATTCTGATGGTATAAAGCTTTGGAACTTTCTGTTTTCTACCACAGCGATATATGATGTTGGTCCGTCACAGGACGGGTCGGGATTAGTAGTTTCACCTCTTAAATATACACCACTTAAAAACGTAGTCTGCTCCGGCACGTAAAGACCTATACCGAAACTATCGTCAAACTCACCTTTAAAAGCAGCCCAATGCTCAGGTGAAACAAAATTCGGATAACCTGCATCAGGCCAGAATATGAGCTCCGGCTCTTCAGTTAATGGTGCATCCGTCCAAGGCTTATCACCTTTATAATAAACAAATTCATTCAAAGGCTCTACACAGTAAAAAGCAGGTTTTTCCTGCGAACTTTCTGCTTCAGGATAACCTGAAAAATCAACGAATCTACAAGAAACTTTAACAAGTTTATCTTTTATTGTATATGTTGCCTCCATATACGAGGGTGTTGCAAATTCTTTTTCTTTTGCCCAATCAAGCGGACGGCATTTTATATATAAAAGATTATCTTCAATTCTCAAATCAACTATTTTACTGGCATCATTGAACTGATTACCACCCTGAACAGGGTTATAACGCCAATCATTATCCATATAAACACCGAAATCATAGTCAAGAGTGCCGTAATATGACTGCTGAACAAGTCTTCCGGTGTCATTTCTGTTTATAAGGTTAACGTTATTATTGACAGATTCGGTGTTATATCTTTCACTTGCATTTGAATCAACCTTAATTTGCCCGTCAACCGAAACAGCCTGAACATCAGAATTCGAATCCTCAAGATAACTTAAAGCACCACCCCACAAAAGATCTACACCTAATTTATACTCATCAGATTGAATAAAGATTTCTTGTTTTGGAATCGCTCTGTTGAAAACATTAAAACCTTTTAATTGAAAATTGCCATTACCATTAAGAAGTTCAAATTTTATACTCTTAACTGATTTAGCTTTAACTCCGTCAAGGCAATTATCAATAAATGAATAGAAAACACTACCATTTTCATCTGTAGGCTCAACAAAAAACTCTTCTGAATACTCTTTAACCCCAATTCTGTATGTAACCACACCTTTCACATAAGAATCAGAATAATATGAAATACCATAATAATTAAAAAGGCTATTTATTTCGTTTTTCGGCTCAAAAACATAACGATCTTTTAAGCTTACCACATCCGTTAAAACCTCTGTTTCTTCCAAAATAAAAGTTTCTTGAATTTCACCCGGCATAAGGCTTGTAATATATGGTGCTATAACAGCCATTGAAACGAACACGGCTAATAAACTAATAAGTCCAAAAATTTTTAATACTCTTATAATCATTTCGTTACTTCTTCAACCCCAACATATTCAATAGATTTTGCCCATGCCATAATATACTCTTTATACGCAATAGCATTTGTATGCTCTGTTATAAAGTGAGAAAGTACAAAACAGTCAGATTCCTTTGATACTTTAATAACATACGCTTGAATAATCCCTTTTTCGGATGGGAACAAATATTCAAGATAAACATCATCATCTATTTCTGATATTTCCACTGAAACATCTTTATTAGAGCCTATAAGATGTTCTGCATATTCATATTCTGAATAATCTTTATACTCAGGATAATCTTCAAACATATCTTTGATTATATATATTTCGATACCATCAGACACAAAACCGGCATCTATGGCAGGGTCGTCAAAAACCTCAAATTTATCTGTAAGATTGATTTTGATACCATTTTCAACAAATGTTTTTTCATTCCCCTTTATTTTAATTACAGGTGGTACAGTTGTTGTAGTATTCTGTTGATTTATTTTATCTTCAACTTTTTCTTTTATGCCAATAACAGTACCATAAACACAAACAGCAAAAACCACAGCACATAATAAACCAGCAATAGCTTTAGGTGCTAGCTTTTTGAAATTTATATTTTTTAAGTTTATTTTAGGCATTTTATTTACTGTTTTACTCTTATGTGGTTTGATTTTCATCTTTATTCTCCCTTATATTAAAAATCAATTTCAGCTATAAATGGTCTGTGATCTGAACAAACCAAAGCTGGTATATCAGCAGAAATTACTTTTACATCTGCCGTTGTAAAAATGTAATCAATCTTTTTATATGGTACATCCGACGGAAAGCTTAATAACGGCTCACTAAACAAATCGGCAGTATCTTTTAAACAATTTTGAATAGGTTTTAGCACAGAATTGTTAGGTTCAACATTTAAGTCGCCCATAAAAACACATTTCTCTTTTTCAAGACAATTTAAAACTGTTGCAACAGCATTTAAATGTTCATCATAATTAAGGCCGAAATGGGTAACCAAAACAGTCATACCGTTTTCCAGTCTGACTTTTAAAACTGCTCTTGTTTCGTATAACTGATCGCCTGTTTTTACTTCAGGGTCAGGTATGCCTATTGTTTCAATTGTTTCAAATGGTATCTTTGATAAAATACCGTTACCGAAAGGCCCGTCATCATCTTCAATATCGCAAGCCTTTGAAAAATAAAAGTATTTATACCCTGCAAGTTTGGCAAGTTCTTCGACCTGGTTAACGAAACCGGATTCAGGATCTGCACCTCGCATTTCGTTTAAGCCTACAACATCGGCATCAAATTTTTTGATACCCTCGGCAATAAAAGGAAAATCAATTTTTTTAGTTATAAAATTTGTACAGGATTGGGTATTAAAAGACATCAGTTTCATAACAGCACCTTAACTTACATAAAACAAATTTGATTTCATAAACTGTTCTGTTTCCGACTCTTCAAGGCAACAGCTTTTCGCCATTTCAAGATTCAGAATATATAAAGCAGCCAAAGCTGATAAGGTATTTTCAAGATTTGCATTCTGATAGTTAAATCTGCCACTACCGTTATCTTCTACCCTGTTGTGCTTTAAATCGTTATAATGCTGCCACCACGAAGCCGCTTTATCGTTGCCAATATCGTCTTTTATGAAGTTGCCAAAGGGAACAAGATTAATAACTTCATAAGGGAAACGAGTTGTTACCCGTTTGTTTTTGACATCAGGATATTTTTCGAATATAACAGACATTCTTGAAGGAAAATTCTTTATTTTTTCATCACCGTAAAGCTCATTTGAAATAGCATCAAGCTCACTGCAAATCCCAAAGAAAATCTGTTGATAACGGTTAGAAAAAGAAGAATAATTCTGCTTGCAGATAGTAACGTAATCTGCAGTGTTAATTAAATCTTTTTCGCAAAGCTTATATTGTCGCCAAAAAAATCTTATAAAATCATTTTTGTTCATATCGTTTCTCGCTTTTATCAGATAGTAATTTTATTAACTCCGTTTTTCAAATCAAAGCATTCTGCTTTTGATCTGAATATAGCTTTTACGCCCTTGGGTATTGTGATCTCAAACTCTGTAGAGCCATCAGTATTAATGTAGCTTACAGAAACTTTACCTGCAGGTGTTTCAATGCTACCACTCATTCTACCGAACATTGTAACACACTGTGGTTCAATTATCAATGATTTGTAACCAACAGAATTTTCTTCTTGCTTTATACCTAAAAGATACTGGAAAAAGTATGCAACAGGTGCACCAAACATAGGGTGATTATGTGAACGACTTCGGTTACTGTCCCAATATTCATGGAAGGTGGTTGCACCGTTTCTTCGCCAATGCTCATAACCTTGCTCACCATCGTTGGTAAGAAGCTTAACTGCAAGCTCACCATTTCCGTTTTCAAAAAGAAGTCTTATAAGAATATCAGTTGCAAAAATACCCGTATCAAAACAACCTGTTTTTTCGTAATACCTTACAATATTTTTATATGTATTTTTATTTCCTAAGCCTATATCGTAACCAAAAACGTTACCACCGTGTACATTCATTACAAAGTTATCATCAAATGCATTGAAATAGGCAGCTCTTATTGCATTTTTACGAAAATTAATTTTTTCTTTATACTCTTCAACATCTTCTGTTTTATTTATTATTTTTGCTATTTCACACATTTTTTCGAGAGCTTTAACCATAAAATATGTGTTAACGTAAGCAGCAGGGATAACCATTTGTTGATTGTGGGCAGTAATATCCTTATCGGGATAAATAACGTTGGGACCACACCAATCGCCAAGGCACCACTCACCTTTTTTATCACTTGTAACAAGCCCGAATTCGGTATGCTCTTCAAGATAATCTATATATCTTCGCATAGCATAATAATATTTAGAAAGCACTTCTTCTTTGCCGTAATGCTTATATAACTGATACGGTACTTCTACAATAGCACTACCCCATCCACCGGGACCACCACCACTACGGATATATGGAGCTGTATACTGAATATGACCACTTAAGACATCCTGACCGTCTGCAATATCCTGAAGCCATTTGGTGTAATAGCTTTCAGCATCCATAGTTGTAAAAACTGCATGACAGGTAAGCTGACCATCACCGGTATAACCACGTCTTTCAAGATGAGGACAGTCTGACGGATGACCTGTATGCATATTACAAAGCATCGTATGTATAAATGTCTTATAAGTCCAATTCAATGTTTCATTATCACACTCAAAGTCAGAGGTGACTTTAACATCTGAATAAATAACCTTAACACATATCGGTTCAGCATCACCTATTATTTCAAAACAACGAAAACCGAACCATGTGAATTGGGGTTCTACAATTCTTTCGTTACCATCTGAAATAATTGTCAATTTTTGATTTTGATTGTGAAACATATCTATTTTACCATCAGGTAAAATCTCTTCTGAGAAAAGTATTTCAACCTTTTCACCTTTTGGTGCTTTAATTTTTAAAACAGGGTAACCTGTAGTATTTTCAAGGCAATCGTAAACTACACCTTTTTCACCGACACCGATTTTCTTGATCGGTAATTCTTCTATCAATGTGTCAATGGGGCAACCCGTCTGACAATATTCTGTTTTCACGGGCTCAACAGCTTCTGCATTTTGCCATAAAGAATCGTCAAAATTGTCGTCAAAACAATCTTTCCAATTTAAATAATCCTGTTGTTCACTTCTAACAAAGCAATAATCATTAACATAACTTGGGTGGATCTTGCAATTTTCATCTGAAACAAACTCAAAAGAACCGTTATCTGTTTCGGCTATAACACGGTAAATCGCTTTAGGTATACCAAAGGTACGGTCATGGTGACAATACCACCCACCACCGAAATGTATCGCAATTATATTTTCGCCATTTTTAACAAACGGTGTAATATCAAACTCAGGAACGTATACCCTATGCCCTGTTAAAACTTCGTCTACAGGGTCAATGGTAGCTTCAAAATCTGATGACAACGGCAAGAATGTATCAGGATTTATACACTTACCGTTTATAAAGCATTTGAAAAAACCTAAACCTAAAGCAAAAAGCTTAACGTTTTTTATTTGAGTAACATTAAAATGTCCCCTTAACACAAAAAAAACGTTAGATTTACAACCGTTTTTACCAACCCAACAGGCATTTTTAAAATAGAAATCCTGATTCATGATATCACCTCTATAACACATTCCGTTTTGCTAAGAAGCTTTTGTCAAGTGTCAACATTAAACCTCTGATTACTTTACAAAAAAGCTCAAATACGCCCTATCGTCATACGAAACATTGTTACTTGAAAGCATTTTAGTCTGCATATTTTCTTTATACGCAACAGGGTCAAGTTGAAGCATATTTTGTAAATACTCTTCAGATTCTTCTAAGGAAGAATAAAGCTTCGGGTAACCGTCACTTGCTAAAACAACGTGGTCACCTTCACAGACTCTGTATACCTTGATATGCTTTTCGTTTATTCCGTTACCCTTTAAAACAGGGTAACCAAAGTAGCCATCAGCATTTGCAAAGATACTCTGTGTCTTTAAGAATGGTAAGATTGCTTCCCTACCAATATCATTGTTGTAAATATCTTCAATTTTACCGCCCTGTGCAAGATGCGTCTGAATAACAAAAGAACGTAAATGGCATAAAACTTCATCAATTTTTTTGTTATGTTCGATGCGTTCTTCATTAATCATTAAATTACAATCGCCATAATTCCAGATTTCTTTTCGATGCTTACTGTAAATAACAACACAAGCCTGAATTGAACTGTCAAAATTCTCATTGTGTAATTGATATGTTTCTGCAATAGCCGAATTCAGTTTTTCGAATGCAGTTACTGCCGTTTCATTTATATCAAAAGCTTTTATCGCCTTTGCTAACACTTCTGCAGCATATCTTCCACCGGTTTTACCCTCATACAACTTGTTTGATTTTGATGTAACACCATCTATCACAGCATAAAAATCTTCAGTTTTTACTATCATATCTTCACAGGTATCCGGGTTATTGGCTTTTCCACAAACAAAGATTTCTTCTTTATATTCACCATAATCGGATTTCAGCATCATATCACCACCCATTAAAATCACAATCGTCTACAGACTTAGCACAAAATTTATTTTTTACAATAATATCATAGTAACGACAAAAATTCAATTAAAATAAGTGTTCCAAAAGACATAAAACCCTTAAT
>JAZOSL010000150.1:0-12398 GCA_045657085.1 Acutalibacteraceae bacterium
AATCTTACAAGAGCAAAATATACAAATTTACTAAAAACAGAATTTTTTTATCGTATTTTATAAAATTACGTAAAAACAAATTATATATTGACAAAAAAAGAAGATTGTTGTATATTATTGCAGTAAGAAATGCCTCTGTAGCTCAGTTGGTAGAGCAGAGGACTGAAAATCCTCGTGTCGTTGGTTCGATTCCGACCGGAGGCACCAAATCGGCAAGGTTCGTTAGAATCTTGTCGATTTTGCTTTAAGTTATATTTATTTTGAGGGATTATATGTATAAATATTTTTTAAAAATTTTATGCCTTGTTTTGTGTATTTGTTTTTTTAGCTCGTGTGGTTCAAAAGACATTTTAAAAACAAAGGATATTTCTAACAGCATTACCCAGACTGAAGTGATTTTTAATAGTGATTTTAATGAAATTGAAGATTTTGAATACTTTTTTGAAAACTTCTCCCCTTCTTTTATCGTTCCCGGTTTATTTGAAGGTGTAATCCCACAAGGCATTTGCTACAACAGTTTAACAGACAGATATATTATAAGTAACTATTACGAAAATGGCGAGTATCCTTCAGTTATTACTATAGTTAACGCAAGTACGGGAAAGCTTGAAAAATCTTTATTTTTACAGTATTCTGACGGAACAGATTATACAGGACATGCCGGTGGCATCACTTGTTCGGATGACCATATTTACATTTCATCTGATAGTCAATGCTTCACAATATCTATTGAAGCAATAATTAGTGCTGAAAATTTAGAATCCGTTAAATTCGAAAGTAATTTTAAGCTAAACACAAAAGGTTCCTTCGCCGCATACAGCGATGGTATAATCTGGTTTGGTGACTTTATTGAAAGCACCGACGACGAAAGACAAAAGTCTGAAAGAATCACCACTCTTGAAAACGGTGAAACATTTTATGCTTATTGTGAAGGATATATTCTTGAAGATGGTTTACCAAAGCTTAAAAGTATAAACACGAACAAAGACGGATATATCCCCGACTACTTTATTGCTATACCGGAACAAGTTCAGGGAATGTCTTTTTCAAAAACAGGCAGAGTAATTTTTTCTACAAGCTATGGCAGAAAAAACAACTCTGTAATTTACATCTTTGAAGATGTTTTAATTACCGAAAGAGTTGGAACTATTGATTTTGACGGAACATTCGTTGATTTATTAGCATGCAGTAACGATATATTATCTGAAACAATTACCGGTTTGCCAATGTCTGAAGGTATGACCCAAAACCACAACGGTGTTACTGTTATCTTTGAATCAGGTGCTGAAAAATACAGGCAGCATCGTGGAAAATTCCCGGTTGACAGAGCATATACAGCTGATATCGACTGATACTATTAAACATAAAAAGGTCTGTGATAAAAAATCTAATCACAGACCTTTTTTATTATTGTTTTACCACGTTTGCTCGAAGGTTGCATCCGGTTTTTTAGACGTTACGTCGTTATAATATTCGATTTTTAAATAATTATTGTCATTATTCAAAGCAAACGCAACACTTGCTGTAAATACACCTGATTCACCGATTTCACTTGGCTCAAAAAGACCTTGTTGAGGATAAACCTCAAGCTCACGTCCCCTTTTGTCATAAGCTTTAAAGTGAGTATTACTAATAGAAAGACCGTCGGTAATACCATCGTTTTTATATTCATAAACAACAACTGCTACCCTTTCAGCTTTTGGTGGATTTTCGGTACTTGGGTCAGGTTCTGATTCGAAAACTGTTGTAATTTTAACTGAATAATTGCCACCTTGTGATTGAAAGGAAACTTCGCTCGGTTCAGTTGTTGTTTCATTAACAGATGCTGATGGATTATCCACATTTCCATCTGACTTTGTTAAGGCTACAATTAAAACAATAACAAAAACTAAAGCCAAAGCAACTGCTGTCGGAATTACTATATTCTTTCTATTCATAAACCAACTCATCATAAACCAATTCACCTCAATCAATTTTAATAAACTTGTTTAAAGCAAATGAATAAATATATTTTTCTTTAACATTATAGCCTGTGCATTGATATAAAGCATCGGCATAAACGTTCAACTGATTTCTATAGGTGTTTATATACTGAGCTTCATCGGTTGTTTTATCTGTTTTATAGTCTATAAGCACAGCTTCACCATTTTCAATAAAAGCACAGTCCAGTTTACCCTGAACAACAATTTGTTCGTCAGTTAAATATTCAGGTAAATTTTCATTAAAATCTGCAGCATTTCTGAAAACAGTAAATGCATACTCCTTTAATACCTTTTCAGATTTTAACAAACGAGAAATGACATCACTTTTCAAGAAGCATTCAACTGTTGATAAATCTAAAACCTGTAATTCTTCTTCTGTCATTAACTGTTCTTCTAAAATTCTGTCAATCTCATCATTAACATTATACAATGCTTTCTCAAAATCAGCAAGCTCCAAAAACCTATGAACAGCAGTACCCTTATCGGCACCTGTAAAAGTATTCTTTAAAAACATTGGTTTTTTTGTTGCAAAAAATGCTTTAGTATCATAATGCTGTTCAGTTGATGAAGCAACAACCTTTGCAAGAACACCTGTTGAATCGTAAGGATACACATAATTCATTTTATGCTTTAATTCTTCAAGTAATTCAAAATCAGGCAATACTTTTTCTGACACATTTCCACTATCAGAAACAAACGAATCATCTTGCGAATTTATCAGCGAAACATCAACCTTGAAACCGAAGTTATCAGTTTTAGGTTCAGTTGCAATTTCACAGCATTCCGAAACAATATGACAGTCACTATGAAAAACAAAGCAAGACAATAACCATTCCGTCATACTGCCTGCTTTAAAAACAGCATACGGGTCAATTTTACCGTTTTTATCAGTGATAAAATGACGGTTGAGCCTTACCCTTTTCTGCATCGTTTTGCCTGAAACATCACAAACAAAGGTAAGATGCTCTTTAGCTCTTGTAAGAGCAACGTAAAGAACTCTTATTTCTTCTGACATATCACCAAAAAGAATAGCCTTTTCCGTTGCTGCAGAAGAAAGTGAATGATATTTTGTAAAAAGTTCATCATCACGGATTTTTAAACCAAGACCTGTTTCTTTTGACAATGTTAAGGTCTGGTAGCTGTCACGCCTGTTAAAGGATTTTGAGCAGTCGGCAAGAATAACATAAGGAAATTCAAGTCCTTTACTTTTATGAATCGACATAATTTTTACACTGTCATCATCTGAAAAACTGTTACCAACACTTATTAAACCACCGTTTTCAATAGTGTTAGTAAGATACCTGACAAATTCACTTAAGCCTGTTCTGCCGTTAGCAACAAAATTATCAGCAAATTTAATTAATCCTTTGATATTAGCACGTCTTTGCTCCCCTTCACCGGCAGCAAAATAAATATCGTCAATACTTAAATCCCTGACAATATATTTTAAAAGCTCATTAACCTGACGTGTTGCTGAAACGTTTCTGTATAGCTTAAGCTTATTTAAAAATCTACAGGCTTTTTCAGACGTTTTAGAATACTCTAAAAGACAAGCGTATAAATCTGCTTTACGGTTTATCATTCTTATTTCAGCAACTTCATCAGCTGTAAATGCAAAAACAGGTGACATTAAAACAGCAACCAAAGGAATATCAACCAACGGGTTATTTATTACCTTTAATAAAGCTGAAACAAATTGTATTTCCTTATAATCTGTCGCATCCTCTTCAAGTGATGTTGAAACAGGAATACCTGAATTTTTAAGAGCTTCGGCATAAGCTTCTGCTTTGTTCTTTGTACTTCTTAAAAGAATACAAAAATCGCCCCACCTGATTTTACGTTGATTATCCTTATCACCAACTAGAACGCCTGAAGCTTTAACTTTTTTGATATATGAAGCTATTATTTCTTCTTCATTTAACGTCTCTTCGCACTCACTGTCGTCAATGCAGATAATTTCAGTATCGGGAGTTGATTTCTCAGGGTAATAATCTGCACCGAAATAGAGATATTCATCTTCATTGTAATCAATTTCACCAACGGAAGAACTCATCAACCTTGAGAAAACAAAGTTTACGGCTTCAGTTATACCGGATCTGCTTCTGAAATTCTTTTCTAAAATAATTTTTGATGGTTTAACGCTACCATCGTATTTATTCAACTTATTTTTTAAAGAAATGAACAAATCAGGGCTTGCAAGACGGAAACGATAGATACTCTGTTTCACGTCACCAACCATGTACATATTACTGTTTTCTCTTGAAACAAGTGTGAATATTTTGTTCTGAGCCTCGTTTGTGTCCTGATACTCGTCAATAAGAATCTCTTTATACTTATTACGTAAATCAACTAAAACCGAAGACTCGGTTTCATTACCTTTTTCATCTACTTCTATTAACAAATCAATAGTTTTGTGAAGAATATCGTCAAAAGAATATGAATTCATTTCTTTCTTTTGAGCGTTTAACATTTCGGTTAATCTGATTACAGCTTCACATAGTTTTTTGATTGCAGGATATAAAACAATACAGTCTTTTTTATGTTCTTCTGTACTCGGCAAAGTGTGTTTATATAAGTTGTCAACGTCTTTTTCAACATCTTCAAAAACGCTTTGCGTGAGACCTTTGACATACGCATCAACCTTTAAATTACGAGCATAAGGCTTTACAACAATACCTTCATTGATAACAGAAACCATACCGTCCCAATTACGATCAGTCACAGCTGACTTTAACAAAATCAGCTTATCGGCAGTGCCTCTGAAACGAAGGTAATAATCAGGGCTGAAGCCACCGGATTCATCCATCAAGCCTATACAATGCTCAAGACGTTTGATATGAAAATCGCAAAGCATTGAAACGTAGTTATAAATATAATCTGCCCAAACAGTTTCATTTGGATCCTTTTCAGGCGAAAATGATTCGGCAACGTTATTTAACCACAAAGCCGGTGACGGATATGCCCTTGAATACTGGTAAAGCTTTCTGATTATTTCAAATAATTCAGTATCATCTCTGTCGTTAAGAAACATTTTGGTAAGACTGATAAAAGCTTCATCATTTTCTTCGTAAAGCTCTGATATAAGTTGTTCTGCAACACTTTGCATTAAGCTTTCATTATCTTTTTCGTCCAAGATTTTAAAGTCAGAATCAACGTCAGCAAGATGGAAATTCTCTTTAACAAGCTTACTGCAAAACGAGTCAATAGTACAAATATCAGCAACAGGTAAAAGATTTAACTGATGTCTTAAATAATCATTGTTTGCCCCTGAATTTTTAAGTTCATCAGAAATTGCTTTATAAATTCTGTCTTTCATTTCTGCTGCAGCAGCTTTAGTGAAAGTTACAACAAGGATTTCAGAAACAGAACACGGATTATTATTATCGCATAAAATGTTTTTTACACGTTCAGTAAGAACAGCTGTTTTACCTGAACCTGCAGCAGCAGAAACAAGCACCTGCATACCCCTCGCAGCTATGGCTTTCTTCTGATTATCAGTCCATATCCTGCTCATCACTTTCACCATCCAATCTTTCCAAAGCTTTTAAATGAGTAAGCCTTGTTATTTCGTTTATAGTATCATTCTTTTCTCTGCCACAAACAGATTTATAAGGGCAATATGAACACATTTTACCTTCACCATCAGTACCGCACGGTACATCACCTACAAAGCCGTTGTGAAGACTTTCACCCATCTGAATAATTTTACCGTCAATAATTTTTGAAAGAGTTTTAAATTGAGAAAGGCTATAATAATTATCTTTAGCACTACCGTCTTTTTTATATGACACCGGGAAATAATCGGGGTATTTATCCACACCCATACCATTGAAAACAACAGGGCTGTCTAAAACCATACCCGAAAGTTTACCACTAATACGTTTTTGTGCTTCAACATTTTCAGCTGATGGTGAACGACGGTCAAGATAATTGGAAACACCGATTCTTGAAGGTAAGTACAGTACACCTGCAGGTAGAATATCACCGTAATAAGCTTTACCGTTTTTTTCTAATGCCATTAAATAAAGCACCATCTGAATGTTGAGACCATCAAACAATTCGGAAAGCTTAAATTCTTTTTTACCCGTCTTATAGTCTACAACACGCAAATACTTTATACCGTCCTTTTCCATCATATCTACACGGTCAATTGAACCTGTAACTTTAACAGAACCATCATTTAACGGTAATTCGTAAACAGGGATCTCATCCCCACCTATTTTCAACTCAAAATCACAAGGTGAAAACTCGCCAATGTCAAATTCTAATTTCAAACGGCTGATAATTGCCATACAAACGTCAACAAGACGATTGAAAAGAAACATAAATCTGCTTGACTTTTCTTCTAATCCACCCATTTTTTCGTCCAGGTATTCTTGTAAAACCTGAATTACGGTTACTTTTATACTTTCATCATCTGCAGTTAAAAAAGCTGATTTAGGGTATTCTTTTAAAATTCTTTCCATAACAAGATGGACTATTGTACCACTCTGAGCAGGGTCAAGAACAGCTTCTTTAATCGGCTCAGCTTTTAAGCCATATCTCATAAAATAAGCAAACGGACAATTATAAAAGCTTTCGACCTTACTTGCAGAAATATAAACAGTATCACCAAAAAGCTGTTTTGATACTTGTGGATTTTCAAAGCTTACGGGCGTTTTGTTGCTTATTCTATGCAAAGCATAAATTTTATCTGAACAGGCTTTATTTTCATTAAAATATGCTTCAAGTGTTGATTTAAGTGTATTGTTTTCAAAAAAGTTTTTAGCCAGCACAGAAAAACCTGAATCTTCGCTTTCAATAAAATAGCTGTCATCAAGCTGGCCAGTTGAAATTGATTCACATTTATCAATAGTTGAAAGAGCTGTTTCAACTATTTCGGAAGGTGCAGATGCACAACCATCAAAACCTGTTGATTTATAAACAAGATATAATTTTTCTGAAGCTGCAGTAACAGCACAATAAGCAATAAATCGTTCTTCATCAATTGTATTTTCAAAAGCAGGTCTTACTTCAAGTCCTAAATTTGTAAGAGTAAGCCTGTCGGCATCTGTTAAAACGCCACTTTTTACGTTGACAAGGGGAAATTCTTCTTTATTTACACCTATTAAAAACGCAACCTTGATTTTTTCGATTCTTATTCTATCAGCACTACCAACGGTAACTTCATCAAGACCTTGAGGTATTTCACCTATATCTCCTGATGAAACCAAAATTGAAAAAATCTCGTACCATCTTTTTAAATGACATCCCCTGTCGCCAAAGATATTGGCAACATCATCCAAAATATCCATTAAAGCATTCCACGTATCACCAACACGTTGACTTTCAACAGGGAAACCGTCATTTTCAAGTGAGATGCTTAAATCATATAGTGATTCACGAACTTCATTTCTACTAATAAAATTATAAACTGCTTCAGTAACTTCTTTACCGTTTTTGCCGTCACATTTTTTCTTTAAAGATAAAAGTGGTAAAACGGCTTTTTTCCTTATATTATTTATGATTTCAAGCTCTTCTTTTTGTTTATCGGAAAAATCACTGCCGAATCCGTCCGGGTTCATTGTGAAATCGTTTTGCCATTGCTTTGAAGTAACGCCCCACACAAGAGCATATTTTTCAAGCTTTGCGATTTCAGTAAGTGAAAGAGAAGTTAAACCGGTTTTAAGATAAGCCATAATACTTTCAGTTGAAAAACTGTTGGTAATGCAATCAATGGCAGACATTAAATAGACAAAAAGAGGCTCTGTTGCCAATGCTCTGCGGCTATCATCGAAAACGTCAATACCAAGGCGTTTTAAAGCTTCAATTATATTAGCTTTATAGGCACCACTCGTTCTTTCAATAACGGCAATATCACGGCAACGATATTTGCCTGAACGCAAAAGCTTTTTAATAGTTGCAGCAACGTATTCGCATTCATCATCAGCGTCCTTACATTTTACAACCGTAACACTACCATCGCTTTCAGAGCTCTTTACGGGACTCTGAGAATAAAGATTTTTTTCCAAGGTCAAAATATCTTTACTAAACGCATTCTCTGACTGATTACAGATTATTTCGTTAACCGTAACGTTGTTTTTATTAGCAATACTTCTTAAAGTATGTTCTAACTCTTTCATATGATAAAGAGCTGAATATTTCTTGGCATTATCATCTACACAAATAGAAAAATAAACGTTATCAGCTTGTGACATAATAATATCAAGGCACAAAAGCTCTTGTTTTGTAAAAGCTCTGAAACCATCTAAAAAAACTGTTCTGCCCTTAAAAAATCCGTTTTCAGCAGCAACCTTATTAAAATAAGTAAGAACCTGATCATCGTCAAAATAGCTTTGAGTTAACAAAGCATCATAGGTATTGCATATAAGGTCAAGCTCTTTTAACTTTTCTTTTAAAAAGCATTCATTCAATTCATTAATTTTGTTATTTAATTCTTCACTATCAATTGAACAATATTTTAATTCTGTGCAAAAATCCACAATAGGATTCAAGGTAGTACAATTATGACGAAGTTTACTAAAAATATTTAATCTGCCATCAAGCTGGAATAAAGCTTCACTCATAATAGCAGCCTTTACACCACTATCGGCAGTTTTACTTTCAATAGTCTGTGCAGAAGGAATATTAAACATTGCCATACGTGAAAAGCTTAAAATATCTATACTATTAAGTTTTTTAGGACCTAAAATTTTAAGCATAGCCCTATCAGATTCAAAAGAGAATTGTTTTGGAATTAAAAGTAATGGTTTGCTTTTTACGTTATCACAGCATTCGCTGATGATCTGCCTTATTTTATTTGTTTTACCACTACCTGCACGTCCTTTAACAAGATAAAGCATCGGGCACCTCCACGTATTTTTTGACTTTAATATATATTAACACAATTTATTTAAAAATGAAATACCAAAACAGCTACATAAAGAGTGATAAAATGTACGAAAAAACAAAAATTGGTAAAATATTATTAAATATTCAATAAAAATAGGGTGATAATAATATAGAAAATAAATGGCGTGAACGCTGAAAGGAGTTTAAATATGTTAGACAGAATTGCATTAATTCTTGTTACAATAGGCGCATTAAACTGGGGTAGCATCGGTCTTTTTAAATTTGACCTTGTTGCTTGGCTTTTTGGTGGTCAGGCTGCTATTATGTCAAGAATTGTTTACGTTCTCGTTGCCCTTGCCGGTGTTTGGTGCATCTCTCTTCTTTTCAGAGAAACAGACCTTATTCCCGATAACTCAGATTTAGCAGATAATAGTGTTGAATAACAATTAAACCCCTTAGCAAATAAGCTAAGGGGTTTAATTTTTGAACTTATTGTTTGGACCAATCAAGGTAGCCGTTTGTTATGTAGTACCATCCACCGTAATACTCTACCCAACCGGTATAGCCCCAGGCAACTGTACCACCTACTGTGTAATACCATTCGTTATTGTAATTAACAAGAGTATTACTGTTCCAATTAATTTGTCCGTTTTCAACGTAATACCAGGTATCACCATAGTATGTAAGAGTTGTTACATTCCAATCAAGGTAACCGTTTACTACGTAGTACCAAGTATCATAGTAATTAGTAAGCCCTGTGTAGTTCCAATCAGGTACACCACCTGATACGTAGTACCATTCGCCACCATACTGTACAAGACCTGTATAATCCCAGGCTATAGCACCACCTACTGTGTAATACCATTCGCTATTATAGTTAACAAGAGTATTACTGTTCCAATTAATCTGACCGTTTTCTACGTAATACCATGTATCACCATAGTATGTAAGAGTTGTTACGTTCCAATCAAGGTAGCCGTTAGTAACATAGTACCAAGCACCGTAATAATGAGTAAGACCTGTATAACTCCAATCAATTACACCGTTTGTTACATACCACCAACTACCATTGTAATATGAAAGACCTGAATAATTCCAATCGAGATGACCACCGTTTACGTGGTAATAGTTACCGTAGTATTCAACAAGACCAGTGAAATTCCAATCAAGAATACCATTTGCTACGTAGAACCAGTTACCTTCATAAGACACAAGACCGGTGTAGTCTGTGATTATTGTATCACCGCTTGCATATACCCATTGGCCGTTAATTTCTTTAAGTTCTGCAAAATAAAGCGTTGCATTTCCAAAAGGATAATGAGGTTCAGGCCAACATATATAAATGCTTTCCCATTCTGCTTGTGTCCCTTTGTAATACACACTCTCAAGATTCAAACAATCACTAAAAGCGTGATACGCTATACTTGTTACACTTTTAGGAACTATAATTGAGGTGAGATTCTCACAATCAAAAGAAGCACTATCTGAAATTGTTTTGGTACCTTCTTTGATTGTGTACACACCTGATAACGTTTCCCTCGCTTCAATAAGATGGTTTCCGATATAAAGAACATCATTGTCCCAATTCGATAAAATATCATAATAGGCTGTACCTAAAAAAGCACTTCGTCCTATTTCTATCACGTTATCCGGGATTTCAATCGAAGTAAGACTTTCACAACCATAAAAAGCATATTCACCTATATACTTTACACTATCTGGAATTATAACTTCACTAAGGTTTGAACAACCAGCAAATGCATCAATACTAATACTTGTCACACTATTCGGAATTGTGATTGATGAAAGGTTGGTGCAACCACGGAAAGCAGAATTACCTATACTTGTTACGCTATCTGGGATTACGTAAGATGTTTCTGTTTTGCCCTGAGGATATTTTATAAGAGTTGTTTTATCTTTGTTGAATAATACACCATCAACAGATGTATAACACATATTTTTTGAATCAACATTTATTGAGGTAAGGCTTGTGCAATCATAAAAAGCAGCATCACCTATGCTTGTTACACCATTACCGACTGTGATTGAAGTAAGATTTTTACAATAAGAGAAAGCCTCACCTCCTATTCTTGTTACGCTATCGGGGATGGTGATTGAGGTAAGGTTTGAGCAACCAGAGAAAGCACATTCATCTATACTTGTTACACTATCAGGAATTGTAATTAAAGTAAGGCTTGTGCAATCAGAAAAAGCCCGTACACCTATACTTGTTACACTATCAGGAATTGTGATTGAGGTAAGACCTTCGCAACCATAGAAAGCAGAATCACCTATACTTGTTACACCACTATCAATGACAATAGTTTTGATATATGTTCGTGATGCATTCCAGGGTGATTCGGAACTATACGAACAGTTGTACATATTCCCTGTACCACTGATAGTTAAAGTGCCACTATTATCAAGTATCCACGTGAGATTTTCGCCACAGGTACCACTACTTGCAGCTTTTGCTTCTATTTTTAAGAAGTCAAAAGCATTTTCGGTATAAGGAATACCTGCAAAAATTGCAAATGTTAAAGTTATTGCTAATAGCAAACTGATATATTTTTTCATAGTTGCCTCCATAGGTGTTTTTGAGTTATAACAATCAATTTAATTATACTACCTATGTCATTTAACGGCAACAGGTAAAACAACAATTTTAGTTAATTATTTTTGTACAATTTTATAGTTCGGATTAGGTACCTTTCAAAAAGAATTGTAGAGAGACAAGTTTATTACGACTATTTCATTCTACTATACCTAAGACACAATCGAACACTCCCTTTATTTTATCAATACTTACAATTTATTAAGGTAATTTTTGGTATATTTTAACCTCTGTTTTTCAAAATCTTTTGTTGCCCGAAAATCACGGATATGGTATGATTATTCTGTGTTGAAAAACATCTAGGAACGTGGGAGTTGATATTATGAAAACACCTAAACAAGGGGTTTTATTTGATATGTTGAAGCAGTTAAATAAATACTGCATTAAAGAAAAGGTTGATATGCCGGTATGGGAAAGCTACGACGGTGATTATCTTGGTGAAGGGCAGCACAAATTTTACCCTGAAACTAAAGAAACACTTAAATTAGGTGACCATTGGTTTGCACGCTACGACTGTGCAAGAATTTTCAAAACTCAGGTTACTTTACCCGAAAGCTTCAAGGGTGAAAAGGTTTATCTTAATCTTGATTTCGGTGGCGAAATTCTTGTAAGAATAAACGGCAAAATTGCGAACTCCGTTTCTTCAAGAGAAAAAAGCGGTTGGGTTGGCAGAGAGACTGTTAACATCACCCAGGATTTTCTTACATTCGGTGAGCCTATGGAGATCGAGCTTGAAGCTTGTGTTGACTCTGCTGGCTTCTGCGATATGGGTATGGAAGGCATTAAGGAATGTGAATACACTCTTAAATTTGCTAACTTTGCAGTAGTTGATAAAATCTGCGAAAAATTCTATCTTAACTGTGTTACTGCCTGGGATGCTCTCCCCTGCATTAAGGACGAGTTCATAAAAGAAAGTGTATATAAAGTTCTTGACGATTCTCTTCACCTTGTTGACTTTGATTTCCCCGAAG
>JAZOSL010000151.1:0-10389 GCA_045657085.1 Acutalibacteraceae bacterium
ATGAAATTTAAAAAGGTGTTTATATGTCAAAATTAGTTAAACTTGCAGAAGAACAGATTATTTCTTCTGTTACGGCTGCAATCAAAACGAATATGCAGGAAGGCACATTTATTGAAGCAGATATTCCTGCTTTTAAAACAGAAATTCCTGCAGACAGAAAAAATGGTGATTATTCTGCAAATGCTGCATTTATGCTTTCAAAAGCTCTCAGAATGCCCCCCAGAAAAATTGCCGATTTAATTCTTGAAAAAATCGACCTTAGTGAAACCTCCTTTAAATCCTGCGAGGTTGCAGGTCCCGGTTTTATAAACTTTTACTTAAAGCCTGAATTTTATGCTGAAATCCTTCTTGATATCGACACACTTGGTGATGACTATGGTAAAAGCGATTTCGGTAAGGGCAAAAAAATAAACGTTGAATTTGTTTCTGCTAATCCTACAGGTCCTATGCATATGGGTAATGCAAGGGGTGGTGCTCTTGGTGACTGTCTTGCTGCTGTTCTTGACTGGGCAGGCTACGACGTTTCAAGAGAATTCTACGTAAATGATGCCGGTAACCAGATTGACAAATTCGGTCTTTCTCTCGATATCCGTTATCAACAGATTCTTAAAGGCGAAGATTTTATTGAGCTTCCCGAAGACAGCTATCACGGTGACGATATCAGAGTTCTTGCTCAGGCTTATATTGACGAAAACGGTGACGGACTTCTTAACATTTCAGAAACAGAGAGAAGAAAAGCTCTTGTTGATTATGCTCTTCCCAAGAACATTGAAAAAATGAAAGCCGCAATGGCAAAATATCGTATTGACTACGATACCTGGTTCTCAGAGCTTTCACTTCACAATGGCGACGAGCTTAAAGAAACCATTGAAATTCTTAAAAATAACGGTTACACATACGAAAAAGACGGTGCTTTATGGTATAAAAACATTGAGGTTATGACCGCAATTCTCAAAAGAGAAGGTAAGTCTCAGGAATATATTGACAACCTTGAGCTTAAAGACGACGTTCTTGTTCGCCAGAACGGTAACCCCACCTACTTTGCAGCAGATATTGCATACCACAGAAACAAATTTGAAAAACGTGGCTTCGATACTGCTATTGACGTTTGGGGCGCAGACCACCACGGTCACGTTGCACGTATGAAGGGTGCTATGGAAGCTGTTGGTATTGACGGTGGCAGACTTGACGTTGTTCTTATGCAGCTCGTTAACCTTATGAAAGACGGCAAGCCAGTTAAAATGTCAAAAAGAACAGGTAAGGCTATCACTCTCGTTGACCTTCTTGACGAGGTGCCCATTGACGCAGTCCGTTTCCTTTTCAATATGAGAGAAGCAGGCAGTGCTATGGACTTCGACTTAGACCTTGCAGTTGAACAGTCTAACCAGAACCCTGTTTACTATTGTCAGTATGCACATGCAAGAATCTGCAGTATTTTAAG
Organism: Acutalibacteraceae bacterium; assembly: GCA_045657085.1. Lineage (GTDB taxonomy): Bacteria > Bacillota > Clostridia > Oscillospirales > Acutalibacteraceae > DTU089. Next base: position 1,442 of record JAZOSL010000151.1, read on the forward strand.
AAAGCTTGAAAACGAGGGTGTTAAAATCAGAAAGCCCGAAAAATCAGAGCTTACTCTTCTTTCAAGCGACGAAGAAACAGACCTTATTGCTCATCTTGCATCGCTTACAAACGTTATAATTTTTGCTGCTAACTCTTATGACCCTGCAAGAATCACTCACTACGCAACAGAGCTTGCAACAAAGTTCCACCGTTTCTACAATGCACAGCGTGTTATGGTTGACGATGATTCTCTTATGCAAGCAAGAATCTTCCTTTGCGAATGTGTTAAACGTACAATGAAAAACGTGCTTTCAATGCTCAAAATCAACGCTCCTGAGAGTATGTAATCACAAAAAATTATCCCTACAGCCTAAATGGCTGCAGGGATTTTTTATTTCTTATATTTATTTCAAAAATATTGGATTAGTCCATGCTCGGTTGCCGTCTTTGTCAATTACCGTTACCCTTACGTATTCGTAATCGTTTTTAAGATTAAGCTCTGCACTTACAAGAGATTTTTCTTCTGCTGTATACATTTTTGATGGGTGCTTGTCGCACTGGAAAATTATTTTTTCACATTCGCTTGTCTGAATATGTGCAATGCCTTCATCATCTACGTAAAAATCTTTGATTTCGGGCCCACAGGATGAGTAAAATGCACCATTTTTCAAGGAATCAAGAATATCCTTAACGTTGTTTTCGGCATTTACCATAACCCAACCCTTACAATGCTGATACATCTGATGACCATCGTCGGTTGCAACTGCAAAAAGCTTTTTACCCATACCTAACAGCTCGTCCCAATATGCGCCGTTATCAACATCCATATCGTCTTCAATAGCGCAACCGCTGTTCCAGATTTCAAAAGCAAAGTTGCCCTCTAACTTGTCGAAATATCTTGTAGGTGTTGAGCTCCACTGTGGGTGACAATAAATTGTAAGATTATTTTTTTCGTGGGCTTCATCAAGATATTTCTGAAACTCCTCTTGATTTGCGGCTTCTCCACGTGGTAATTCTTCATCCTGACTGAAACCGTTTGTTTCGTCATCCGGTCCGATGAAAACAGTATGCCATGTTCTGAAGCCGTTTTCTCTTACAAAGGTATTATCAAACTCCATACCGGGAATAATAGTAATATCCACGTCCTCGGCAAAATTTTTATAGTTATAGATTCTATGGTCTGTCAATGCAAGAAAATCGTAATTATTTTCTTTATGAAGTCTTATAACTTCTGATGGCTCACCCTTACCGTCTGAACGGGTTGTATGACAATGAAGACCACCTTTTAACATTCTTTTCTGATTTACAAATGCTTCTTGTCTTTTCATAAAATCACCTTAGCATTTCAAAAAGTTTTTCAGGTATGAGATTTGAAATAACCCAATTATACGCATAAGATTCAGTTATAAGCTCGCGAATATTCTTAAAAATTTCAATATCGCTTTTAATAACTATAGCATATAAAACAGCAACCAAAAGAATCAATAACGCAATAACAAGAATGACTATAATTCCTGCTTTCATTTTTACAGGCTCTGACCTTCTTTTTGTTGGTCTGATTTCACTTAAACCGTCTGCCAGATTGTCGAGATTAACAATTTCTTCTTCGCCTGTTCCTATCACTCATACCACCTCTTTTCATTATTGTTCAAAAAAATAGCTGAATCGGATGTTTTACCCTGAAACTACTATATATTGTGATTGTAACACAAAAAAGCAGAGAATTCTACAATTCTCTGCTTTTTTCTATAAATTTTTTATATCTTATTTATTGTCAATGTATCTGCAAGCTGCCAAGGCCGCAACCGCACCGTCAGCAGAAGCTGTTGTAATCTGACGGATACTCTTTTTACGGCAGTCACCTGCAACAAAAATACCTTCTGATTTTGTTACGCAGGATTCGTCGGAATCAAAGTAACCGTTGCTGTCAAGATTTGTTACGTCAGCAAATGCAGAGTTTTTAGGCTCAAGACCGATAGCAACAAAAAGACCGTTAAGAGAAATCTCTTTTTCACCGTCTTTTGTGTTAAGCACAATGCCTGAAAGCTCATCTTCACCTTTAAGCTCGGCAACAGTTGCTTCGAGAATAAATTCAACGTTGGTTTTACCTTCAAGAATATCAACAAGCTTCTTTTCACCTGTAAGATAAGGAAGGTTTTGAAGCACGTAAACCTTTTCGCAAAGATCTGAAAGAAGTACGGCCTCCTGTAAAGCAGAGTTGCCACCACCTACAACGCCAACTGTCTGACCTTTAAAAAATGCACCGTCGCAAACTGCACAATAAGAAACACCGTTTCCTACAAGCTCGTTTTCACGAGGAAGACCAAGCTGTCTGTGACGTACACCAACTGCGATAATAACTGCTTTTGCTTCGTAAGCCTTGTTGCCTGCAAAAACGGTTTTATGAGCACCTAAATCCGAAATGCCTGTTACCTTTTCCATTTCAACCTCAGCACCCATTGAAAGCACCTGGTCAAGAAGCTTATCGGCAAATTCGTTACCACTCATTTCAGGTATACCGGGATAATTTTCAATTTTAGGTGAATAAGTTACCTGACCACCAAATGTAGATTGTTCGATAACAAGAACACTTTTTGAAGCTCTTAAAGCATAAAGTGCAGCTGTAAGACCTGCAGGACCTGCACCTACAACTATAATATCATACATAATAAATTCAACTCCATTTAGAGAAATGAGCTGTAAAAAATTCGTTTTTTCACAGCTCATTTCATTATCTATTAAAGACTTTCAATAAAGTTTTTGATTGCAGGAAGATCTGCTATCTTTTCAGCTACGCCATCTTTTTCAATTACGAGAGTGGGAGCTTGTTTAAGACCTAACTCTGTTGCAAGCTGAACATTTTCTTCAACGAAGAGTTTTTCGTATGCAATACCTGCTTTTTCAAGAAGCTGAGCAGCTATTTTACATTTAGGACATGTTTTTGTTGCGAAAAGAACGAATTTTGCATCTTTATCAGCAACAACAGTTTTTTCAGCACAACCGCAATCACAATGTGCGTGATCAACTGTTCTGTCTTCTGTTCTGATGTGAGAATTTGCAATATCGTATTCTCTTCTGTCCTGGAATTCCTGTGCTTTACCGTCGTTAAAGTTCTGAACAGGACGGTAGTAACCTGTGATACGGCTGTAAACCTCTGTATCATTACCACAATCAGGACATTTATATTCTTCACCCTTAATGTAACCATGGTTACAGCATACTGAGTATGTGGGAGAAATTGAGTAATAGGGAAGTCTGTAGTTGTCTGCAATTTTCTTAACGATATCTGCAGCAGATTTCCAATCAGGAAGCTTTTCACCAAGGAATGCGTGGAAAACAGTACCTGATGTGTAAAGTGTCTGAAGCTCATCCTGAACGTCAAGAGCTTCGAAAACGTCTGCTGTATAACCAACAGGAAGATGTGAAGAGTTGGTGTAATATGTTGTACCGTTTTCGTTGGCTGTGATAATTGCAGGATAGTGCTTTTTATCGTGTTTTGCAAGACGGTATGTTGTTGACTCTGCAGGTGTTGCTTCAAGGTTGTAAAGGTCACCGTAAAGCTCCTGATAGTCGGAAAGTCTTTCTCTCATATGATTGAGAACGTCTTTTGCAAATTCCTGAGTTTCTTTATGTGTAAGGTCTTTTCTGAGCCACTTAGCATTAAGACCAACCTCGTTCATACCAATAAGACCGATTGTTGAGAAGTGGTTATTGAATGTACCAAGGTATCTCTTTGTATATGGATAAAGGCCTTCTTCAAGAAGTCTTGTAATAATATCTCTCTTGATTTTGAGTGAACGAGCAGAGATATCCATAATCTTGTCGAGTCTTCTGTAGAAATCTTCTACGTCTTCAGCAAGATATGCGATTCTGGGAAGGTTAACGGTAACAACACCGATTGAACCTGTGCTTTCACCACTACCGAAGAAACCACCACTCTTTTTACGAAGCTCACGAAGGTCAAGACGAAGTCTGCAGCACATTGAACGAACGTCGCTGGGTTCCATATCGGAGTTTACGTAGTTTGAGAAGTAAGGTGTACCGTATTTTGCTGTCATTTCAAAGAGAAGCTTGTTGTTCTCTGTTTCTGACCAGTCAAAATCACGTGTAATTGAATATGTGGGGATAGGATACTGGAAGCCACGACCATGAGCATCGCCTTCGATCATAATTTCGATGAAAGCTTTATTAACCATATCCATTTCTTTCTTACAATCGCCGTAAGTGAAATCCATTTCCTTACCACCAACGATTGCAGGCATATCTTTAAGGTCTGCAGGAACAGTCCAGTCAAGAGTGATGTTTGAGAAAGGAGCCTGAGTACCCCAACGAGAAGGTGTATTTACACCGAAAATGAAGCTTTCAAGGCATTTTTTAACCTGTTTGTAATCAAGGTTGTCAACCTTAACAAAAGGAGCAAGATATGTGTCGAATGATGAGAAAGCCTGAGCACCTGCCCATTCGTTCTGCATAATACCAAGGAAGTTAACCATCTGGTTACAAAGTGTTGCAAGGTGACTAGCAGGTGAAGATGTGATCTTACCAGGAACACCACCAAGACCTTCCTGAATAAGCTGTTTTAATGACCAACCTGCACAGTAACCTGTAAGCATTGAAAGGTCGTGAATGTGAATATCAGCATTACGGTGAGCATTTGCAATTTCTTCATCGTAAACTTCTGAAAGCCAGTAGTTAGCAGTAATAGCACCTGAGTTGGAAAGGATAAGACCACCAACTGAGTAAGTAACTGTTGAGTTTTCTTTAACTCGCCAGTCAGTAACCTTTACGTAGCTGTCAACAAGTTCTTTATAGTCAAGAATTGTTGATTTCATATTACGGATTTTCTCACGCTGTTTTCTGTAAAGAATGTAAGATTTTGCAACATCTGCATAACCTGCCTGAACAAGAACAGATTCAACACTGTCCTGAACATCTTCAACAGCAACAAGGTTGTTACTGATTTTGGGTTCAAAGTTAGCTGTTACTTTAAGTGCAAGAAAATCAATTATGTTGTCATTGTACTGTTTGTTACAAGCTTCGAAAGCCTGCTTGATAGCAACTGCAATTTTTTCAATATTAAAATCAGCGATTTTGCCATCACGTTTAATAACCTGATACATTTTTCTCCCTCTTTCTTTTTGTTTTTATATTAATAATTTCGTTTTTTAATTAGCCTCAAACCGTAGAAGCCGACCGTAAATGATAATAACAGATACGGTTATCTTTGTCAATAGAAAAACCACAATATATTGTGTTTATTTTTTTGTAAAAACTATACAAAACACAAGATATTGAACATTTTTAGTAAAAACTGTGAAAAATTGACATATTTCAACGTGTAGATTTGTGCAACTTTATGTCGAATGTGAATTTTACGTAAAAAGAGACCACAATATCTTGTGGTTGCAACAAGATATTGTGGTTAACGACACAAAATACATATTATATTTATGAGACTTTTATACTGACATTTTTTCAGATTCCACGTAATTCGGCATTTGGAATATACTTCTGAGCTTTTTGGAGCATCAGTCTCATAGTAGCCCTGTCAACACCTTTACAATGACAATCAATAAGGTTCCCCGAATCAACGAAATTCTGAAGGAAATATTTAGGTGTTCCCTGAATCCAACAAGCCAATTTTTCAATATCTTCAGGGGTATGAAAATCAGCAGTTACAGTTGTTCTGAATTCATAGTCAACGTCGCTATTTTTTAAAAGCTTTATGCTTTCTTCAACAGGTGTAATATCGAAGTTTTTCACACCTACGGTTTCGCCGTATTTTTCAGGACAATTTTTTATATCCATAGCAACGTAATCAACTAAGTTTAACTCTAAAATCCCGGCAAGCTTTTCAGGATAACAACCGTTTGTATCAAGCTTTACAGGAAATCCCGCTTCCTTGATTTCGTACAAAAATCGTTCTATATCAGGTTGCAATAAAGGTTCTCCCCCCGTTACAGCAACACCATCAAGCACATTTTTTCTTAATTTCAAGTGGTCAAAAATTTCTTCTTCTGTATAGTGAGCATTATCCAACTCAGTTACCAAAAGAGCGTTGTGACAAAAAGGACAACGCAGATTACATCCACCGGTGAAAACGGTACAAGCCGTCCTTCCGGGGAAGTCTAAAAGTGTTAATTTCTGAAAGCCTTTTATAAGCATTTTTATCACCAATAAAATTATATATGGAAGCTGTTATTTAGTCAACAGTGAAGCATTATTTTTCCACTTTTTACATGTTTTTCGGCAAATCCACAATATTTATACTAATATATATGAAAAAGTCTGCATCTAGTGTATTTACATTTGAATTTTTTTGTGTTATAATGACGATACATATATTAGACATTTTGGAGGAAATTATCATGAAAACAAGAAAAGCCCTTGCAGTTCTTCTTGCAGTTGTTATGCTTGTTGTTCCACTTGCAGCATCTTCTTATGCTGCTCCTGCTGCTACAATCGTTTCACTTGCTGAAGTTACTGAATACACAGACATTGAATACTTTAATCCACAAGGTCTTGTTGTTAACGATGGCACTAACGACATTGTTTACACACCTGCCAACAAGGATTTCAGCTTCGTGCCAGCTCTTAACGAGCTACTGACCATTGATGCAGTTGATGCAGAAGGAAACCCTATTTTTTCCGCAACAAAAGAAATTAACGTTTTTTACAAAAATGTTTTCTGTGGCACCATAGAAGTTACTGTTAGTCATGCCTTAACAGGTAAATTACAGCATATCGGCAACGGCCACGGTGAATATTGCCTCGGTTGTGGTAACCTTTTCAACTTTGCTCGTCATACAACTGATGTTCCTGCTGATATGAACAATATGGTTTTTGCCCACGTTGAATTTGATCCCAACTTTTTCGAAGATAAAAATATCATCCCTAATGATGATGGTGGTTTCTTCACCCCCCAGACTAAAACAGGTACATGTTCTGTTTGTAACGGCAAAGAAACAATCACTATTCAGGGTTCTGAAAAATTCCTTACAATCTTTGACAATAATTTGACTGATCTTGAAGGAACAGTTGTTATTTACCTTTATCAGATAGCTGTTTCTCTCATTCAGATGCTTACAGGCATTAACTAAGGAGGCGCACAAAAATGAAAAAAATTATTTCACTTGTTCTTGTTGCAGTAATGGTTTTCTCAATTTTTGCGATTAACGTTTCTGCTGCTCCCCTTACATACACAGTTACTGAAAGTGCTTCCGTATCTGCAAAAGGTACTCTTTCAAAAGAGCTTTTCTCTATTGATGTTATTGTTGATGAAGATCAGATCTGTGTTTTAGATGGTGATTTTGATAAAGACTTTAAAATCAGCGATATCTACACCAAAACAATAGACTCTGCAACAGTTAAAGACCCTGTTACAGCAGAATACTATGATTACTACAAAGAACCCGAAAAATTCTTCTCAATTTTCACAGCTGAAGATTTTGCAGGCGCTACAGTTGAAGTTACTTTCACTATCGCTTTTGCAGAAGAATATGATGTTTGTGGTAAGCTTGATTACACAATTGACATTATGGGCTTTATGGAGCCTTACTCAATGGGCTTCGGTCCTATTGACGATGCTCTTTCAAACGTTGCTCTTCCTGTTGAAGTTAAACAGAAAGGTAATGTTTGGCAATTCCCTGCAATCGATGATGTTCAGCCCATAACTCTTCCTGAAAAATCAAACTATTTTGATACTGAAAAGTTTGAACTTAAAGGTACTGAGGTTGCTGTTACAACAAAGGTTGCTACTGCTTACGATGCTGCAACTGACACATACACATACGAAGCAGGTAAATCAGGTACAGTTACATATGCACCATATAATGCTCATATGTTTACTTGTAACCCCTCTGCAGAAGAAAAACTTTCAGTTTTCTCTACTGAAGTTGTTACCTTCTTCGCTGGTACTTTCTTGAACAAAATCCCTGTTAATGTTGAACATAAATATTCTTCTGATTACGTTAACATTACAACTGATTTATATACACCGAATAAACCCGGTTACCATGCATTAGTTTGTGAAGGTTGTGGCGAAGCACACGATGCTCAGCCTCATGACGTTGATCCGGAAAATCCTGATGAATGGACATCAAACAACGACGCTACATTTATGAACAACGGTACAGAATCTACACACTGTAAAGTATGTAACGCAGTTGTTACACGTAACACATTCGGTACAGCCGGTTTCAATGAAACATTTGCTGATTACCACTTCATTCTTGTTATCTTCGAATACATCAATGTTATTCTCAGAGTTATCAACTCATCTTTAGGTTAATGATAATCTCCTCTTCCAAATAAATTTAAACCCAAGTGCTCAAGCACTTGGGTTATTTTTTGTTTTTTTTGACCTTTGAAAGTGAAAAACTCACTATTATTCTTTATTAATATATAATGGTATGCCCTCTTAAACCTGAAAATAAATTTTTAATTTTTGGTTGACAAATAAAAAAATTCATGCTATTGTATAACTGTAATAGCACAGATATCACAGTTGTGAAAGGTGATGATAAAATGATACTTATAGATTCCCGAAGCAGAACACCTATATTTGAACAGATCAAAGAACAGATTTTGAATCTTATAAATATAGGTGAATTGAAGCCTGATGACAAATTACCGTCTATAAGACAACTGGCAAGTGATCTTGATTTGAATGTAAACACGGTAAAACGCGCCTTTCAGGAACTTGAAACCGAAAGAGTAACGTACTCTATCCCCGGCAAAGGTATTTTCGTCAGCCCTGATGCAGTGGCTAATAAACTAGTCAGGGAAAGTGCCGAAAAAGAATTGAACCGTATTTTAACTTCATCAAAGGCTAAGGGCATTTCTTTAGACCGAGTAATTGAAATGGCAAAAGAAATTTACGAAAAGAGGGATTTTAATGATTGAGATTAAATCCGTAACAAAAAGATACGGGGATTTTACAGCAATTGAAAACATCAACCTTACGGT